>JBPEXK010000266.1:0-6504 GCA_052031745.1 Marinobacter sp.
GTCGCCGAGTACCTGCCGCGCCTCCCGGTGCGAGCCATCACTCTGGCCCATGTGGACACCGGCCGCACCGACGCGCCTGGCAAGGTCGACATCGTCATTGATCAGCAATGGCACGCCCGCGCTGGCACACAGGGCCTGGAGGTCCTGAGCCTGGCGCAACCGCTCGGGCATCGTGGCTGATTTTTCGCGGTATTGTACCAAAACGACACCGCCGCGCAGTGCGGCTTCTACCGACGCGATCAGAGTGTCCGGCGGAGTCAGCTTGCTGTCGGTGATGGCGTAGAGGCCGGGACGCATGGCGGAGTGCTTGGCGACTGTCATCGTGTCCACGCAATGCCCCGGTCCGGGACTGGCTGACCCTTGCCAACTTCCAGGGCGTGCAGAATTGCCCGGTTGACGAAATTCTGGGCCTGGGCGATGGCGGCCCGTGCCGACAGCCCACTGGCACGGCCGGCGGCAATGGCGGCGGCGAGGGTGCAGCCGGTGCCGTGGTACTCGCCACCGACCCGTTCCAGCTCCCAGGTCATGGGTTCGTGCGCCTGGTTGAACAGGGTGTTGATGATGTGCGGGCCAGTGCCATGACCGCCGGTGGCCAGCACTGACTTGCAACCGCCGGCGAGAAGGTTCTGGGCAGCTTGTGCCGGGTCGTCACTGTCGCCGAGCATGCTCAGCTCGATGCCGTTCGGGGTGATCATTTCCGCCAGCGGGAACAGCCGCTGTTTCATGGCAGTGATCAGCTCGTCGTCGGCCAGGTCGCCGCCGCCGGCTGCCTTGATCACCGGGTCGGTAATCAGCGGAAGGCCCGGGTGCTGGCTTAGGAACTCCACCAGCACATCGACGATGGCCGCGTTGCCCAGGGCGCCAGTCTTGATGGCATGGATCGGGGCGTCGTCGGCGACGCACTTCAGCTGCTGGCGCACCAGTTCGGCATCCACGGCCTCGGCGCCATATACGTTGGTGGTGTCCTGCACCGTCAGGCAGGTCAGTACCGGCAGCGGATGGCCGCCCAGGGCGGTGACCGCCTGGATATCCGCCTGTATGCCGGCGCCGCCGGAGGGGTCCAGGCCGGACAGGATCAATACCTGGGGTCGAGTGTAACGTTTGATGACTCAGCTCCTTTGCTGGATAAACAATCTAGAAGGGTCTCACCACCGCGAGAATCACCACGGCCACCAGGATGAAAACCGGAAGCTCATTGAACCAGCGGTAGAACACGTGACTGCGGGTGTTTCGGTCGTCCCGGAATACCCGCACCAAGTGGCCACAGTAAAAATGATATACGACCAGCAGCGCTACCAGCACCAGTTTGGCGTGCAGCCAGCCCTGGCTGGCATAGCCGGACGGGTTGTAGCTGATCAGCCAGAACCCGAACACCAGGGTGGCGACCATGGACGGGGTCGAGATGCCCCGGTGCAGCTTGCGCTCCATGATCTTGAACCGCTCGCGACCGGGCTCGTCGTCACAGGCGGCGTGGTACACGAACAGCCGGGGCAGATAGAAAATGGCGGCAAACCAGCACACCATGGAAATTATGTGGAAGGCTTTCACCCACAGCATCACTTAGCTCCGTCGGTATTGGTAGTAACTCTCGATGTCGGATTTCAGCACCACGCCGTAGACCCGCTGGATCATTGGCGCGACGTGCCTTTGTACGTACAGAGCCTCGGCATTGGTTGTGTCGAACTCGTTCAGGGCTTCGTCCAGGGTGGCCTGGTACTGCACCGGCGCCACATCCCGCCGGTTGGCCGGGATGCTCATCAGGTCCACCGACTCCGGCTGCTCCTTGTCCTCATCGCCGTCGCGATTCTCGGCGTCCTCCAGATAGCGGGCCAGATCGACCGCCGGCAGAAGCGCGGTGGGGCCATTGCTGCCCTCAACCAGCAGCCACTTGGGTTCCGACTTCAGGGCCTTGCGAGCATGCTCCTCGGTCAGGTGGCGCTCGGTACGGAGGATGCTCCGGTCCATGATCGCGCCCACCGAGACCCGCCGCAGGGCCTGGGTGACTGGGGAATTCTGGTAACTGAGACCTTGGCTCTTAAGGATGGTCAGGAACAGAGATTTTTTGCCGAAGGCTTCACTGGTCACCAGGCTGGAGGTGGTGATGATCAGCATGCCGGGCAGAATGATGTTGGGGTTGCGAGTCAGTTCCATCAGGGCCATCAGTGCGGCCAAAGGTGCCTGCAGCACCGCCCCCATCATCGCGCCCATGCCCAGCATGGCGTAGAGGCCCACCGAGGACGCCTGTTCCGGAAGAATCTGGGCGCCCACCAGACCCATGGCGCCGCCCAACGTTGCCCCCATGAACAGGGTGGGGCCGATCACCCCGCTGGGCATGCCCAGGCCTATGCTCAAGGACGTTATCACCAGTTTGGACACACCGATGGCCAGCAGTAGCCAGAACCCCAGTTGGCCATTGATGGTCTCGTTCACGGTGTCGTAGCCGATGCCCATGGTTTCCGGCATGAAGATGGCGAACGGCACCATCAACAAACCCGCCAGGGCGATGCGGAGAATCACCGGGCGATTGTGGTGCCGGCCCAGCACTTCCACCACGTGGATAAAGGCGGCCGCAGCCACGCCGATGATGATGGCGATCACCAGCACCCAGGGAATCTCCAGCAGCGAGTTCATGGTCAGCGCTGGAACATTGAATGCTGGCTCGGTGCCGTACACCGCCTGGGTTACGATGCCGGCGCTCACCGCGGCGAGGATGATCGGGGTGAAGCCGGCGATGGTGTACTCCATCATCACCACTTCCATGGCGAAGATGACCCCGGAAATCGGCGTGTTGAACGAGGCTGAGATGGCGGCGGCGCAGCCGCAGGCCACCAGGGTACGAATGCTGTTGTTGGGCAGCCGCATCCACTGGCCCATCAGGCTGGAAAAGGCCGCGCCCAGGTGCACCGCCGGGCCCTCTCGCCCGGCCGACTGGCCAGACACCACGGTGGCGACGCCGGCGACGAACTGGACCACCGCGCTGCGGAACGGGATGTAGCCCTGGTGGTAATTCAGGCGTTCCATCACGTGCACGATGCCGACCTTGCGGTCCTGGGTCGCCAGTCGGTGCAGCAGCAGGCCGAGCATCAGCGCGCCGGCCAGGGGCAGCAGGCCGCGGGTCAGTATCTCCAGCTCCTCGAAGGATTCCGAGCCGGCACCGGGCAGGAAGCGCTCCAGCGGCCACTCGATGGCCCATCGGAATACCAGGATGACCCCGCCGGTGATCAACCCCGACAGCAGACCCAGAACGGCGAGCTGGGGCAGGGCATCAACACCGGACAAGCGGCGCCGGAAAAGCGGAATGAGCTGATCGGTGATCTTATGCCAGAGTTTGTGCATGAACGCCGGAGTTCCGGTTAACGGTGATGATGCGGGAGTGCCTTTCTGACATCATTGTAACGGTCGCCTTGCCGGCTGCAATAAGTCCTTGGTTTATCATGGTAGACTACGGGGTCAATCCTCCACCCTTCGAGACGACGTCGCTGCAGACGCTGGAGAATACGTTGATAAAAGTAGGCATCGTTGGTGGCACCGGCTATACCGGTGTCGAGCTGCTCAGAATCCTGGCGGTTCACCCGGAAGTTAGTGTCAGTTGCATCACCTCCCGTTCGGAAGCAGGCATGCCTGTGGCCGACATGTACCCGAATCTGCGCGGGCACTTCGATCTGGCGTTTTCCGAGCCGGACGCGGCGGTACTCAAGGACTGCGATCTGGTGTTTTTCGCCACGCCGCACGGGGTAGCCATGCGCATGGTGCCGGAGCTGATGGCGGCGGGCGTTCGGGTAGTGGACCTGTCGGCGGATTTCCGTTTGAAGGACCTGGAGGTTTGGGCCAACTGGTACGGCATGGCCCATGAGAGCGCCGAGTGGGCGGACAAAGCGGTCTATGGTTTGCCGGAAGTGGCCCGCGCCGCCATCCGCGAAGCGCAATTGGTGGCCAACCCGGGCTGCTACCCAACCGCCGTGCAGCTGGGATTCTTGCCCCTGCTGGAGAATGGTCTGGTGGATCCGAGCCGACTGATCGCCGACGCCAAGTCCGGTGCCAGTGGCGCGGGACGTCAGGGCAAGATCGGTATGTTGCACGGGGAAATCGGTGAAAGCTTCAAGGCCTACGGCGCCTCAGGTCACCGCCATTTGCCGGAGATTCGTCAGGGCCTGTCCGGCGCGGCCGGCACCGATATTGGCGTTACTTTCGTGCCCCACTTGATCCCGATGATCCGCGGTATCGAAGCCACACTTTACGCCGAGCTGAAAGATCCGGCGGATTTCGACCGCCTGCAGGATTTGTTCGAGAACCGTTTCCGGGACGAGCCGTTTGTGGATGTCATGCCTTTCGGCAGCCATCCGGAGACCCGCAGCGTGCGCGGTGCCAATCAGTGCCGGATGGCGCTGCACCGGCAGGAGAGCAGTAATATCGTCATCGTGTCTTCGGTGATTGATAACCTGGTGAAAGGCGCGGCCGGTCAGGCGGTCCAGAATATGAACATCATGTTCGGCCTGAACGAAACGCTCGGGCTGCAAGCGCCGGCCCTGCTTCCGTAGGAGGATCGGTGAGTCAGGAGCAGAAATCCGGCCACGAAGAGTACGTGGTCATCCGCCATCGGCCGGGCTATCGGCTGCGGCGTACCGCCATCCTGCTGGCATTCTCGGTGATTGCCGCCATCGTGGGTTACGCCGCGGGCATGGCCCAGGGCGGCTTCCGCTTTTCCAGTGCCGAGGCCTCAATCGAGGTGCTGGAGGAGGAGCTGAAGACACTGCGGGCGGAATACACCGACGCGCGTCAGCAGGTGATTAATCTGGAGCGGGGCCGGGTGATTGATCAACAGGCCATGAAGCAGGCGCGATCGTCCATCGTTAAGCTGGAAACCCGGATTGCGTCGCTGAAATCGGACCTGACCTTCTATAAAAACATCATGGCGCCCTCGGAAACCAGCAAGGGCCTGCAGGTGGACAGCTTTACGCTCGCACCCGACCGGCAGGCCAACGCCTGGGATTTCAAGCTGGTGCTGACCCAGGTGGGCAACAACAAAAGCTACATTTCAGGCGTGGTGGCGGTTAACGTCATCGGCCTGCGCGACGAAGAGAAAGAAGTCATCGCCTTGCGCGACCTGTCTCAGGATATTGAAGACCTTGGTGTGAAATTCCGCTTCCGTTACTTTCAGGACGTGGAAGGGCTGCTGACACTGCCGGACGGCTTCGAGCCGATCGAAATCCAGGTGGTGGCCCAGGCCGAGGGACGAAAATCCTCGCAGGCCGAAAGAACCTTCGACTGGGATGATTTAACGGAGAAGTGACATGCTCGGAAAAAAGAAACAAAAACCGCGCCGCCCTACCGGCCATTTTGACACCCTGATTTCCTCCCGCACGCGGGTGGATGGCGACGTTCAATTCTCGGGTGGTCTGCACGTGGATGGTCATGTCCACGGGAAAGTGGTGGCCGAAGAAGGCAGCGACGCGGTGCTGCGCATTTCGCAAATCGGCGAAGTGGCCGGCGATATTGTGGCGCCCCACGTAATTATTAACGGCACGGTACACGGGGATGTCTACGCCTCGGCTCACTTGGAGCTGGCGGAAAAAGCCTCGATCAATGGCAACGTCTACTACAACCTGATTGAGATGGCGATGGGGGCCTCGGTGAACGGAAACCTGGTGCACCAGCGCGAGCCAACCGGGTTGCTGACCAACGACAACCACCAGGGCAAAAATGCCAAGCCGGCCCCGGCCCCGGCCGCGGAACCGGTGGAATCGGCGGCGGAAGTGGCCGATGGTGGAAAATCCGAATAGTTGATTGTTTTACTCAGGAATACCATAATTTGCTGAGTTGTTTACCCACGATCCGGAGGCGAACTTGAGTGTAGTCCAGCAACAAATGGCCGCCCCGCTGTTCTTCAGTGACAGTGCCGTAGCCAAGGTGCGGGAATTGATTGAGGAAGAGGAAAATCCCAATCTCAAGCTTCGCGTGTTTGTGACCGGTGGCGGATGCTCCGGGTTTCAATACGGGTTCTCGTTCGACGACAGTCAGGACGAGGAAGACACCGTAGTGGAGCGGGAAGGCGTGAGCCTGCTGGTGGATCCGATGAGTTATCAGTACCTGGTGGGCGCGACCATTGAATATCAGGAAGGACTGCAGGGCTCACAGTTTGTGGTGCAGAACCCGAACGCCAGTTCTACCTGCGGCTGCGGTAGCTCGTTCTCGATCTGATCGAGCCACTCAGTCGAGTTCCGCTAATGAAAAAGGAGAGCCTGGGCTCTCCTTTTTTGTGCCTGGCTTCTTCTGAAGGCACGGGTCAGTGTGAGTTACCAGCCGGACTCAAGCTGGATAAACGGCGCCGAGAATGCGGCCCCCCCGTGCACCGGTGACCTCCGGCAGATTGCCGGCTTCCCCCTCCAGCGCCTGCTGCGCTAGCCAGGCAAACGCCACCGGTTCGACCCATTGGGGTGTAAGCCCGAGCTCACTGGTCACCGCCAGCGACATGGGATTCAGGGCCAGCCCCAGTTCGCGCATCAG
>JBPEXK010000267.1:0-2507 GCA_052031745.1 Marinobacter sp.
CGGATCTGGTCTTCGTTGATGACGTACGGCGGCATGAAGTAAACCACATTACCCAGGGGGCGAAGCAAGGCTTCCCGGGTCAGCGAGTGCTGGTACACCCGGATGCCGCGGCGTTCCTGCCAGGGGAACAGGGTTTTGCTGGCCTTGTCCTTGACCATTTCCACCGCCAGGGTCATGCCGTGCTGACGAATGTCGCCCACGTGCGGGTGATCGGCCAGGTGCGCGACTGACTCGGCCATGCAGGCGGACAGGCGGCGGTTGTTTTCGATCACGTTGTCGTCCCGGAAGATGTCCAGTGTGGCCAGGGCCACGGCGCAACCGATGGGATTGCCGGTGTAGCTGTGGGAGTGCAGGAATGCCTTCAGGGTTTCATAGTCGTCGTAAAAGGCGTCGTAGACATTATCCGTGGTCAGCACCACCGACAGTGGCAGGTAGCCGGCAGTCAGACCTTTCGACAGGCACATGAAATCGGGGGTAATACCGGACTGCTCGCAGGCGAACATAGTGCCGGTGCGGCCGAAGCCAACGGCGATCTCGTCGGCGATCAAGTGCACGCCATAGCGGTCGCAGGCTTCGCGCAGTTTGGTGTGGTAGATCGGGTGGTGCATGCGCATGCCGCCGGCGCACTGGATCAGGGGCTCCACCACCACGGCGCAGATTTCGTCGTGCTTTTCGGCCAGCAGTTTTTCCATGGCCTCGAACTGGCGCAGGGCATAGGCTTCGTCGGTCTCGCCCGCTTCTTTATTGAAGGCATCGGGGGAAGGGGCGGTCAGCACTTCCATCAGCAGTGGCTGGTAGGTGTCCTTGTACAGCGCTACGTCACCCAGGGCCAGGGCGCCCAGGGTTTCGCCGTGGTAGCTGTTGCTCAGGTTAACGAAGTTTTTCTTGCCGGGTTTACCGTGGTTTTTCCAGTAGTGGAAGCTCATCTTGAGCGCGGCTTCCACCGCGGAGGAGCCGTTGTCGGCGTAGAAGCACTTGTTCAGGCCCTCGGGCGTCACTTCGATCAGGCGCTCGGAGAGATTCACCACCGGTTCGTGGGTAAAGCCGGCCAGGATCACGTGTTCGAGCTGGCTGATCTGGTCCTGGATTGCGGCGTTGATGCGCGGGTTGGCGTGGCCAAACAGGTTCACCCACCAGGAACTGACGGCGTCGATGTAGCGGTTGTTTTCGAAGTCTTCCAGCCACACGCCTTTGCCCCGCTTGATGGGGACCAACGGCAGGGTTTCATGGTCTTTCATCTGGGTGCAGGGGTGCCACACGGACTTGAGGCCGCGGGCGACGAGATCGGCGTTGCGCATGGTAAATCTCCGGTCAATCTGTCAGGTACGGGTAGATCGGCTGTTAACCTCGGCGAATATTACAGTTAACAGCGCCGGCTGGCCACCTTGCCAGGCGCCTCCGACCTCGCGGCCAATGCAGCTTCGCTGCTGGGCCCGGACAATCCATCTAAATTGTCTTGGGAGGTCAGTATGGAGCTTGAGTTGAACCACGCTTACGAGGCGGGGCTGGAACAGGTGCTGGGCACCTTTTTCAACCGGGATCGGATCTTGGAGAAGAACACCCGCCTGGGCTCCCGCAATGTGCGCGTGTCTGAGCTGGATGTGACTGAGACGTCGGCCCGGCTGGTGATCGAGCGGGAAGTCACCAGCTCTGCGGAAGTGCCGGCGATGCTGGCCAGTTTTCATCGGGAATGGAACGAGGTGCGCCAGGACGAACACTGGTTCCGCAAAAGCGAGGATGAGTGGCATTGCGAATTTCGCGTGCGTATCGATGGGGTGCCGGCCAAGATTCGAGGCACCATGAAGCTGCAAGGCGACAGTCAGTCCTGCACCAACCAGGTCAGCCTGAACGTGCGTAGCGATCTGCCGTTGGTGGGCAGGAAGCTCGCCCGTTTCCTGGCCGAGGATTCGCGGCTGAAGATCGAGGACGAGTATCAGGCCACCCGGGCGTTGGTCTGAGGGGCCGAATATTAGAGCCCGCAGCGGCTCGACCACATCACAGACCAGGCATCCTTCGGTTGGTTGCCCGAAAGCTTGACTATAAGATGGTCGGCGACGTCACCTGGCCCGGGATTGGCTGAGAATGGTGATGCGCGAACAAGGACGATTCCTCTTGCAAAGGATGCGGCATGAGCAAAGCGATAGTACTTCTGGGAGACCTGGGGTCCGACCACCAGGGCTTCCCACCCACGCCGGTGATTGCCGGTTCCCCCGACGTGTTGATCAACGGCAAGCCGGCCGCCCGCGTTGGCGATCCGCTGGCGCCCCATTCCAAGCCCAAGCATTCCACCCACCCGCGCACCATTGCCTCAGGCTCAACCACTGTGCTGATCAACGGTAAGCCGGCGGCGATCACCGGTGGGGCGGTGTGTTGTGGCGGGGTGACGATTGGTTCCGGATCGGTGGTCATCGGCCAGTGATTCGGCCATAAAAAAAGCCCCCGAGGCGGGGGCTATTTTGTCGGCAGCCAGAGGGGCTCAGTGTGCCAACACCCGTGACAGGAACGCC
>JBPEXK010000268.1:0-1344 GCA_052031745.1 Marinobacter sp.
TTGCGCAGGGCGAGGTGGCTCATGGCCCGAGCCCGTTCGGGCAGGTGCCCGGCGGCGCCGGACTCAATCAGGCGCAGGGCGCCGTTGATGGAGGTCAACGGCGTGCGCAGTTCGTGGCTGACGTTGGACACGAACTCTTCCTTCATGGCGCTGATGGCGTCGCGTTCGTCCATCAGGTGATTAAAGGCAACGGCCAGGTTGCGCACCTCTCGCGGCCCGGAGGGCGAGAGACGACCAACTTGGGACGGAGTCTGTACCATCTTGCGGATGCGGTGGGTCATGCGCTCGAGA
The DNA here is from genome assembly GCA_052031745.1 of Marinobacter sp. Classification (GTDB taxonomy): domain Bacteria; phylum Pseudomonadota; class Gammaproteobacteria; order Pseudomonadales; family Oleiphilaceae; genus Marinobacter. The sequence continues at coordinate 292 of JBPEXK010000268.1, forward strand.
GGATTGGTGGCCGACCGGCTCAGCAGGAAACTGATAAGGGCAATGAAGCAGGCAATGCCGATACTGACCCAGACAAACCGGCTGAAGGATTCGTCGGCCGGGGCGGTTGCCCGCTCATAAGGTACCGCCCGCACGAACTGCCAGCCCAGCCGCTGCAGGTGGCTGGTGGCATAGATCAACTCCTGACCGTCCGGACCTATGGCGTGGCCCGACGTGATTCCCGACAGGGCCGCATCAATAAGCATATTGCTGCCCGGAGCCGGAAGCGGCGGAATGCCGCTGGCGGAGGCGGGGCCACCCTCGATGTACAAAAAGTTTTCACTGTCGATAACGTAAAATTGGGCGTTGCCACTTGCAGGTTCCTGCATTAAGTCTTCCGGCAGAATGCTGGTCTTGCTCAGATCGATGGTGCCGCCCAGCAGTCCAAGGAGCTTGCCGTCATCATTGAGGATGGGGGCCACGAAAGAGATCAGGGGTACGCCGGTGCGGCGGCCAATAACGGGTCGGCTTATGACTGGCTGTCGATCCCGCAGGGCTTGTTGAAAGTGGGGGCGGTCGGCATAGTTGGTGCCTATGCGGCCTGGCACGTGCACGTTCTCGAATATGGCAGTGCCCTTTGGGTCGAACACCAGCACGCCGTGGGGGAACAGCGACTGCAGCAGCTTTTGCCGCTTCAAGTGGCGCGCCATGGCGTTCCGGGTGAGCAAGCGGTCACCGTTGCTGAGGCTGGTCGCCGACTCCGTCAGCACATCCAGGCGTAGTTGTAGCTGTTGGTTTACCTCCATGGCTATGCGCTTGGTCTCGTACAACTGCTGCTCAGTCAGTATGTCCTCGAAATCTTCAACCAGTGCGCCGTAGGCGACCAACAGCACTGAACCTACTGTGGCCAAGGTTCCGAGAAGGATGATCAGGGCGAGGCGAGTTCCCAGTGAAAGTGAGCGCAAACCAAATTCCTTGTGGCACTTTGTCGAAAATGTTGCTTTGATGTCCCTAGTAGTCTGGCACAAACACGTCCGGAGTTAATGACATTGAAGAGCCATGTCTGACGAGAAC
>JBPEXK010000269.1:0-3003 GCA_052031745.1 Marinobacter sp.
AAAAATTTGGACAACCAGGCCTGGGGCCGGATGGCGGCGTAAACGCCAATGGGCACCGAGAAAAACATGATGATCAGGCTGGCGCCGATGGCCAGTTCCAGAGTCGCTGGCAGGTGTTCGAGGATGACGTCCAGCGTGGGCTTGCCGTAAAAGTAGGAAATGCCCAGATCGCCCTGAATGGCGTTACCGGCAAACCGAAAGTATTGGACGACCAGAGGATCGTTCAGACCCATTTCTTCGCGGATGGCTTCGCGCTCCTCTTCGGAGACCGACATACCAACCATCTGTTGAAGGGGATCCCCCAGGCCATCCTGGATGGCAAAGGCAATCACACTGATCACAAACATGACCAGCAGTGCCTGGGATATCCGCTGAACCAAAAACGCTAACATGGATAGATTCCAGAATTTGCTAAAAAGCGTGCTTCAAATAAAAGGCCGGCGCCGGAACCTCCGACGCCGGCCAGCCTTCAGAGGCGATTACTCGACGACCAGATCACCCAGGTACGGGAAGTTCATCACGTTCAGGATCGGCTCGATCTGGACGTTCTTCTTGCTGGCCCAGGCCAGGTCCTGCCAGTGCAGCGGGATGAAGGCGGCGTCTTCGTACAGACGCTGCTCTACTTCCTGCAGCATGGCGGCACGCTTGTCCAGGTCGGTCTCGACGTTCGCCTTGCCCACCAGGGCGTCAAGCTCCTCGTTGCAGTAGTTACCCGCGTTGTACTGGCCGGCACCGCTGTCGGCATCCGGGCAGAAGGTCAGGAACTCGTAGAAGTTGGCGGAATCCTCGGTGTCCGCGTGCCACCCGATCATCATCATGTCGGCGGCGCGGTTGTCGTACTCCGGCCAGTACTGCGCCTTCGGCAGGGTCTTCAGGTCAACGGTGATGTTGATGCGCGCCAGCATGGCGGCAACCGCCTGGGCGATCTTGGCATCGTTCACGTAGCGGTTGTTCGGCGCCATCATGGTGATGGTGAAACCATCCTCATAACCGGCTTCCTTCATCAGCTGCTGGGCCTTGGCCACGTCGAAACGTGGTTCCAGGGACGGGTTGTGGCCCTGGTAGCCTTCCGGTGACATCTGCGCGGCCGGGGTCGCGAAGCCCTTCATGATCTTGGCGGCGATGCCTTCCTGGTTGATGGCGTGGGCAATGGCCTGACGCACTTTCGGGTTCTTGAACGCTTCAACCCGCTCCTGGTTCATGTGGAACAGGATGATGCGGGTACCGCTCATGGTCACCAGCTCGGAGTTCTTGTCGTTGCGGATCCGCTCCAGATCGGTCGGCGGCACCGGCGCAATGAAGTCCACACCGCCGGACAGCAGAGCGGAAACCCGGGTGTTGTTTTCCTTGATCGGGGTCAGCACGATCTTGCCGACGTTACCCGGAGACTCGGTGTCCCAATAGTCGTCAAAGCGCTCGAATTCCACCCGTACGCCCTGCTGACGACCGGTGACGGTGTAAGGGCCGGTGCCGGACATGTTGGTGGAGGCGAAGGACTTGCCGTGCTTGACGATGGCGTCCTTGGCCTGACCGTCTTCGGTCTGGCCACTGTAGAATTCGCTGTCGAGCGGGAAGATGTAGGTGGCGGTGTTCAGCAGCAGCGGGTAAGGCTCGCTGGTGACCAGCTCGAAGGTGTAGTCGTCGATCACGTTGATGCCGCTGAACGGCTTGAAGATGGCCTTGAAATCCTGGCTCTGCTTCAGACGGTTGAAGGTGAACTCGACGTCTTTGGTGGTCAGCTCGTTGCCGGAGTGGAACTTGACGCCTTCGCGCAGCTTGAAGCGCATGGTCTTGTCGTCAATCCGCTCCCAGCTCTCGGCCAGGCGGCCGTCAAAACCCAGTTCTTTGTTCCAGCGCACCAGCGGATCAAAGGTCATGTGGGAAAGCTGCAGGATACCGCCGGACAGCTGCTCGTGGATGTCCAGGGTTACCGGGTCGGCGTCGTACGCCATCTTCAGTTCCTTGTTGGCTTCGGCGGACATGGCCACCGGAGCGGCCGCCAGGGCCATGGAACCAACAAAAGCGGTCAGTAGTTTTTTCATCGCGTTTTCCGTCGCTGTTTTAAGAATTTTGCGGCGCATCGGCGCAACTTCGCACCAGATGTCTGCGCTAAAAACTAGTCGGGGAATCCCGTAACAGCAATCGAAATTGCGACTTGGCGTTATTCGCGAGGTGAATGACCTAATACCGTGCAGGCATTAAAACCAGAAAAACAGGGGCAAAATCAGGGCGGTAAACACCCCGGTCAGGCCCATGCCCAAAGAGGCAAAGGCGCCGGCGGCAGGACTGATCTCAAACGCCCGGGCGGTGCCGATGGCGTGGCCGTTGAGGCCCAGGGCGAAACCCAGGATGCGATCGTCGTGGATATCCAGCGGCCGCGCCAGCAGCTCCACGAACAGGGTGGCAAGCACGCCGGTGACCAGCAGGCCGCCCATCATCAGGGGCACCGACCCGCCCAGTTGTTCGGTGATGCCAATGGCAATGGGCGCGGTCACCGATTTGGGCGCCAGCGACGCCAGCGCCTCCGGCGTGGCGCCCAAGGCCCAGGCAATCAACAGGGCGTAAACCGACGCCAGGGTGGCGGCAATCGGCAGGGTGCACACGATTGGCCGCCACAACGCCCGGATGTGGTGCATCTGCTGGTACAGGGGAATGCCGAGGGCCACGGTGGCCGGTCCCAGCAACAGCATCAACCACTGGGCGCCCTGGTGATAGCGGCCGTAGTCCAGGGGCAGGAGCGCGATAATGAGGGCCAGCAAGGCCGCCGACAGCACCACCGGCGGCAACCACAGCGGCCGGCCCAGGCGGCGGAACAGCCCGTTGCCGACAAAATAGGCCGCGAGGGTCAGGCCGACGGCAAGCATCGGCGTTACCGAGAGGGTCTGCGGCAGCGCCAGCAGCTGGTCCAACCATTCAGTCATCGGCCGGTCTCCGCTGGCCGCTGCGTACCAGGGCCCGCATCAACAGTAATGTAGTCAGCACACTCAGCACGGTGCCCAGCAG
>JBPEXK010000270.1:0-2317 GCA_052031745.1 Marinobacter sp.
GCAGGGGATTTCGGGCTGGACGACTACATCGACTACGTGATCGATTTCATCGACCACCTGGGCCCCGACACCCACGTTCTCGCGGTGTGCCAACCGGTGGTGCCGGTTCTGGCCGCCACCGCAATCATGGCAGAGGACGGGCACCCGGCAACACCACGCTCGTTAGCCCTGATGAGCGGCCCCATCGACGGTCGCATTGATCCCACGGAACCCTGTCGGCTCGCCACCGACCACGACCTGGCGTGGTTCAAGCGCAATCTGGTGTATCCGGTTCCAGCCCCCTACCCGGGCGCCATGCGCAAGGTGTATCCGGGCTTCCTGCAGCTGACTGGCTTCGTGAACATGAACTTTGACCGCCACGTGAACGCCTATCGCGGGCTGTTCAAAAACCTGCGGGACAACGAGACCGAGAAGGTTAAACGCCATCGGGACTTCTACGACGAGTACCTTGCCGTGATGGACCTGCCCGCAACCTATTACCTGGATACCATCCAGCGGGTGTTTCAGGAATTCCACCTGGCCCGGGGTTGTTTCCGTCACCGAGGGCGCCTGGTGAAGCCGGCGGCCATCCGCAACACAGCACTGATGACCATCGAAGGCGAGCAGGATGACATTTCCAGCCCAGGCCAGACCCGAGCCGCCCACGACCTGTGCATCAATGTGCCCGACCATCGGCGGCTACACCACCTGCAACCGGGAGTGGGCCATTACGGCGTGTTCAATGGCAGCCAGTGGCGCAGCACCATTGCACCGCGATTGAAAGCCTTCATCCGATCCTCCTGATCTTCATTCCGGTCGTAAATGGGCGCCGCTTCAACCTGAGGCGCCTCATTTCTTGAGGCCTCCGTGGCCCTCTGCTAGCTTGAAATTAGAGTCACGAACTGATCACAAATTGATCAGGCATAAGCAGGGGATTTTCCCAGGGAGGGTTCCATGTCCGACCTCAAAGGAAAGGTCGCCATCGTGACCGGTGCCTCGAGGGGCATCGGTAGACACATCGCACTGCAGTTAGCGGAACGCGGTGCCGACGTCGCAATCAACTTTCGCACCCGCCAATCGGAAGCCGACCAGGTCATTCAGGAAATCGAAGCATTCGGCGTCAGAGCCCTGGCGATCCAGGCCGATCTGGCCCAGATGCCAGCGGCCCGCAACTTGGTGCGCCAGGTGTACGACCAGTGGGGGCGCATCGACATACTGGTGAACAACGCCGGCATCACCCGCGACAAGTCGATGAAAAAACTCACCGACGACGACTGGAATGATGTGCTCGACACCAACCTGGGCAGCGTCTACGCCACCTGTTCGGAAGTGCTGAAGATCATGATGGATCAGCAGTACGGCCGAATCATCAACATCACCTCCTTCGTCGGCCAGGCCGGCAATTTTGGCCAGGCCAACTACGCCGCCAGCAAAGGCGGCATCATCGCCTTCACCAAAACCCTGGCCCTGGAAATGGCGAAGTACAACATCACCGTCAATGCCATTGCCCCAGGCTTCACCGAAACCGAGATGCTTGCCCAGGTTCCCGAAAACATCCGTGAACACATCATCGCCCGAGTTCCCATGGGGCGCTTCGGCAAGCCTGAAGAAATTGCCCGGGCGGTGGTGTTCCTGGCCGCCGAAGGCGACTACATCACCGGCCAGCAAATCAACGTGAACGGTGGGGTATACATGTAGTCCCGCCAGGTGGAGATCAACCATGGCAGACACGACCAGCAAGAAGGCGCCAACCCAGAACCTTGAACAGAAGGGCGTTCGGGAAGCCCTGGTTCGGGCCGGCGTCCACGGCAGCCACCTGCTCAAACGCTCGATCCTTCGCCGCTTTCGGGGCGGGCCGCCAAACACCGCCAGTGTGAAAAGCATCGGAAAGCCGTTTTTGTCTCTCACCGGTCGACTGGCCACCCAGCCCGACACCCTGCTCTTCGCCCAGATTCGCGCGCTCAGGGACAGCGCCGAGTTCTGGACCGGTTTGCTGTCCAGCACCGTGAGCAACAAGCCCATGGCGGTGGTGCAACCAGAACCCGGGGACAACCGGTTTCGAGATGACGCCTGGACCGAAGCCAAGGCCTTCAACGTCATCAAACAGGCCTACCTGCTGTCTAACCGTTGGATCATGGACACCATCGATGATGTCCGAGGGCTCGACGACCACACCCGGGCCAAGTTGCGGTTCTATACCGGCCAGATGACCGACGCCATGGCGCCAAGCAACTTCATCCTGAGCAACCCCGAAGTGCTGCGCGAAACCATACGCACCCGCGGCCGCAACCTGGTGCGAGGCCTGGCCAACCTGCTGCGCGATCTGGACGAGGGCGCG
>JBPEXK010000026.1:0-3204 GCA_052031745.1 Marinobacter sp.
AGCCGGAAAAAATCAGGGCACTCATGGAGATCACCAGCGAGTCGCTCATCCCTGACTGCTTTGCGGCCAAGCCAAATGCCACCCCGAAAATGGTCACAAACAAGGAAATCGGGGTGAGGCTCTTAAAGCCTGCCCAAACCAGTGACCGGTCAAGTTGATGCAGTCCAGTGTCAGTGTGGCCCATCGCGAATATCCCCCGCCGTTTACACAGGACCTCAGTCTGCAATTGGCCATCCATTTAGAAAAGCGCATAATTCGATTGGCAAATATTCGATTTACAAATAGTGAGTACCGGCCCGTGACGTATCAGGATCTGCAAATGGATTGGCTCAAATGCTTTGTGGCGGTGGTCGATGCCGGTTCGCTCTCGGCGGCGGCACCGGAGGTCCACCGGTCCCAGTCGGCGGTGAGCATGCAGCTGAAAAAGCTTGAGGCCGCTTTGCAGTGCCAGCTGCTTTTGCGGGGACCACGACAACATCAGCTCACGCCTGAGGGCCAGAAACTGCTGGGTTATGCCCGGCGAATGCTTGACCTGCATGCCGAGGCCCAATCGGCCTTCCATGGCCGGGAACTCACCGGCCGGATTCGCCTCGGTGTGCCGGACGACTACGCTGCCAAATACCTCACACCCGCCCTCAAGCGTTTTGCCCCGCATCACGGCTCGGTGGAAATCGAACTGAACTGTGAGCAATCCACCGCCCTGATTCCCCGGGTGGCAAATGGTGATCTTGATCTCGCCCTGGTTTCCCGGGATCACGCCCGGCAGGGAACTTTGCTCTTTCACGAACCCATGGTCTGGGTCGGCTCACCACACTTTGAAATCTGGCGGCGGGACCCCTTGCCCATTGCGGTCTACGAGAGCGAAAGCCTGGCCAAGCGCAGCGCCATCAACTCCCTGGCCTTACAGGGCCGTCGTTACCGGGTGGTCTACAACAGCTCAAGTCTGGCTGGCCAGATCGCTGCGGTTGAAAGCGGGATTGCGGTTGCGGTGCTGACCCAATGCAGCATGCCGCCGCACCTGGAGGTCCTGGGTAGCGACCAGGGGCTGGGCCCACTGGAGCCGATGGAGGTGGCCGTCTACCGGAGCGCGGAGTCCAAGGGCTCCGAAGCGGTCAGCCAGCTCCACGATCTACTGGTACGCACCCTCAGGCAGTCACAAACCCCGTAGTTTCCCGAGCGCGGCAGACCCCTCGACCAGGCACAAAAAAGCCCCTGGGGAGGGGCCAAAGAGAGGTCAGAAATGGTGGTGCGAGGAGACTCATCGCGGGCCGCCAGGGCCCGCGACTTACTGCGTGCTGGTTAGAAGAAACCCAGCGGGTTGGTGTCGTAGCTGACCAGAAGGTTCTTGGTCTGCTGGTAGTGCTCGAGTGCCATCTTGTGGGTTTCACGGCCAACGCCGGACTTCTTGTAACCCCCGAAGGCGGCATGGGCCGGATAGGCGTGGTAGCAGTTCATCCACACCCGACCGGCCTGAATGGCGCGGCCCAGACGGTAGGCGCGGTTGGTGTCGCGGGTCCAGACCCCGGCACCGAGACCGAACTCGGTGTCGTTGGCGATGGCCAGGGCTTCTTCCTCGGTCTTGAAGGTGGTCACACCGACCACCGGGCCGAAGATTTCCTCCTGGAATACGCGCATCTTGTTGTCGCCCTTGAACAGGGTCGGCTGGATGTAGAAGCCGTCGTTGAAGCCAACGCCCAGGTCTTCCTTGCCACCGCCGGTCAGCACTTCCGCACCTTCCTGCTTGCCGATCTCCAGGTACGACATGATCTTGTCGAACTGTTCCTTGGACGCCTGGGCGCCAACCTGCACGTCGGTGTCGAGCGGGTTGCCACGCTTGATGGCCTTGGTGCGCTCAACCACCTTCTGCATGAAGGCCTCGTACATGTCTTCCTGGACCAGGGCCCGGGACGGACAGGTGCACACTTCGCCCTGGTTGAAGAACGCCAGCACCACACCCTCGACGCACTTGTCGATGAACTCGGGCTCGGCGTCCATGACGTCGGAGAAGTAGATGTTCGGGGACTTGCCACCCAGCTCCACGGTGGACGGAATGATGTTTTCCGCGGCGCACTTGAGGATGTGCGAGCCGACCGGGGTGGAGCCGGTGAAGGCGATCTTGGCGATGCGCTTGCTGGTGGCCAGGGCCTGGCCCGCTTCAATGCCGTAGCCGTTGACGATGTTGAGCACGCCCGGCGGCAGCAGGTCACCGATGATTTCCATCAGCAGCAGAATGCTGGCCGGGGTCTGCTCGGCCGGCTTGAGCACGGTGCAGTTGCCGGCGGCCAGGCAGGGGCCCAGCTTCCAGGCCGCCATCAGCAGCGGGAAGTTCCAGGGGATGATCTGGCCCACAACACCCAGCGGCTCGTGGAAATGGTACGCCACGGTATTGTGGTCGATTTCACCCATGTGGCCTTCCTGGGCGCGGATACAGCCGGCGAAGTACCGGAAGTGGTCGGCGGCCAGGGGGATGTCGGCGTTCAGGGTCTCGCGCACGGCCTTGCCGTTGTCCCAGGTTTCCGCCACGGCCAGGGCCTCGAGGTTGGCCTCAATGCGATCGGCAATTTTCAGCAGGATGTTGGAACGCTCGGTGGGCGAGGTCTTGCCCCAGGCCGGGGCCGCCTTGTGCGCGGCGTCCAGGGCCAGTTCGATGTCTTCGGCGGTGGAGCGGGGAATCTCACAGAACACCTCGCCGGTGACCGGGGTGATGTTCTCAAAGTACTGGCCCTTCACGGGCTCGACCCACTCGCCACCGATGTAATTCTGGTAACGGGATTTGAATGAAACGACAGAACCTTCCTGTCCGGGATTTGCGTAGATCATGGCATCGACCTCTTGTTGTGTTTGTCGCAGGACAACGCGGCCTTTCGCGTTTACCCATTCAATGTAGTAGCCGATGGCAAATAGGTGAATGATGCGATAGGGGCGAAAAACTCGTTCCTTGGTAGTAGAAACCTGCAGCCCCGTGGCAGCTGCGGCCGCGGGTTGCGGCCAAAAAAAAGGGCTGCCAAACGGCAGCCCAAGAGACACTCACATGAAGAACTCAGTTCGATGCAACGCGATCCTTCGGCAGCTTGAAGGTCCAAACCATGCCGCCCTGGTTGAAGTCCTTGACCACCTTGGCCACTTCACCACCCCACAGGGGAACGGCACCGCCCCAGCCAGACAGCACTGACACGTACTGCTCGCCGTCCATTTCCCAGGTCA
>JBPEXK010000271.1:0-1829 GCA_052031745.1 Marinobacter sp.
ATGCAAAATATTTTCAAACCACTGTTTTAATTAAGTTTAAACCTCGAGGAGAGACTATTAAATTACCTCCAAATGGCCCGGGACGATGCGCCACAAACGATCAGTACACTGATCATTGCACCAAATAAAGGCTTGAATACGCTGGTCTCAGAGAGGAGAGCAAATCGGAAGGGCACAGCGGGCTCCAGAAACGGCCCGGAGTATTTTTAGAGGTCAGGCTTTTCCTATTCCGGCTGGGCGGGCTATGTTCCACATAAAAAGCCCGCACTAGGCGGGCTTTTTATGTGCGCGAGTAATCAGCGACTTCCGCAAGCTAGGCGGCCGTGCGTTTCTGCGCCGAACCGTACTCCACATCGTAATCCGCCAGCCTGAAGCTGCTAAGCCGTTGCCTCAGTGCCTTGAGCGACCAGGGCCAGGCGGCGAAGTTGCGGCCATTCTGGTCCAGGTAGTAGCTCTTGCAGCCACCGCTGTTGAACACCGTGGTCTTCAGGTGCTTCTGCACCCGCGCATTGTGCCGCGCCAGGACCGACGGATTGACGGTAAGCCGGCTGATGCCCCTGGCCTTGATCGTTTTGAGGCCATCGATGATGTAATCCAGCTGCGCCTCCGCCAGGCTGATGAAGGAGTCATACACCAGCACGTTGGGCCCCAGCACCAGGAACGCGTTGGGCACATCCTTCAGGGCGGCGCCCAGGAAGGCTTCCGGTGAGCTGTTTTTCCATACCTCCGACAGCCGCTCGCCCCGGGTATTCATCACCCGGCGGCCGATGGGTGGGTGCGAGACCTCAAAGCCGGTGCCCCAGATGATGACGTCGACCTCATGGCGCTCGCCGTTGGCTGCGATCACGGTATTGCCGTCCACGGCCACCAGGCCATGGGGAATCAGGTTGGCATTGTCCGCCTGCAGGGCCGGGTAATAGTTGTTGGCGAACAGGATCCGCTTGCAGCCCAGGGTGAAATCCGGGGTCACGGCCTTGCGCAGCGCCTTGTCTTTCACCTGGACCCGCAGTAGCTGCCTGGCGGCGGCGCTTACGGGCTTCAGGGCGGCCGGGTTACGCAAGCCAAAGTTGATCGCGTTCAGGGATTGGGCCACGGTCTGGCGCCACACCTGCTGGATGACCGGCAGCTTGTCGATCAATTGCTTGCTGGTGTCACCCAGGTTCATGTCCGGCTTGGGCAACACCCAGGGCGCGGTGCGCTGGAACACGTGCAGCTCTTTCACCTTGGGCTGGATCTGCGGCACAAACTGGATTGCCGAGGCGCCCGTGCCGATCACCGCGACCCGTTTCCCGGTCAGGTCGTAGTCGTGGTTCCACTTGGCGGAGTGGAACATTTCGCCCTTGAACGTCTCCAGTCCCGGCAGAGCCGGTATCTGGGCTTCGGTGATCGGGCCGGTGGCGAACACCACGCTCCGCGCCAGGATCTGGGCCTTTTTGCTGCCGACGCTGGTATCCAGTACCCACAAGGCCTGGCTCTCGTCCCACCGGGCGTTGTCCAGTTCGGTGCCAAAGTCGATCAGTTCGTTGATGCCGAAGTTCGCGCTGACCTCTTCCAGATAGCTGAGGATTTCCGGCTGACGGGCGAACAGGTGGCTCCACTTGCTGCTCGGCGCGAAAGAGAAGGAATACAGGGAAGACGGCACATCACAGCCGCAACCGGGGTAGGTGTTCTCGCGCCAGGTGCCACCCACCCGCTGGGCTTTCTCGATGATCCTGAAATCGTGGTAGCCGGCTTTCTTCATCTTGATTGCCGCACACAAACCTGAGATGCCGGCGCCAACGATCAGGGTGTCGTAGATGCGCGGCTCAGCGGCCACGCCCTGTTTTGCT
>JBPEXK010000272.1:0-2899 GCA_052031745.1 Marinobacter sp.
CACATTCCTTCTCGTCCCCCAGTGATCAACCGTTTTGTCTGACGACTATAGCGGCTTGGAACCACCTGATCCCATCCCGAACTCAGAAGTGAAACAGGCCTGCGCCGATGGTAGTGTGGCATTTGCCCATGTGAGAGTAGGTCATCGTCAGACTCCTAATACCAAAACCCCAATCGCCCAGCGGTTGGGGTTTTTTATTGCCTGAACGAAAGGCGGTTGAAATGGCACCTCGCCAACTTTTGTTTTTTTGCTCCTTGTGGTGTTTAATCCGGCGTTACCCATTCTTTAAGCTGGATACTGATTGATGAGATCGAAAGCACTGATCGCCCTGCTAAGCGACGGCGACGTCCATTCTGGCGAGTCCCTCGCGGGCCAGCTTGGTGTGAGCCGAACCGCCGTCTGGAAACAGATTCGGCGCGCGATGGACGAGGGGTTCAGCATTCAGACCATCCGCGGTCGCGGCTACCAGCTAAAAACCGCTGTGGATCTGCTCGACCAGCCTGCCATTCTCAATGACGTCGATCCTGCGCATCGGGAGCGACTGTCGCTGCGGGTTCTGGATGAGGTCGATTCCACCAACGCCGAGGTTGTCCGGCAGTTGGCCGAGGGAGGTTCAGGTATTCCCGCCGTCATTGCTGATTGCCAGACCGCCGGTCGCGGCCGGCGCGGCCGTACCTGGAGCAGCCCCCGAGGGCAGAACCTGTATCTCAGTATGGGGCTGACGTTTCACGGGGGCTTTGCAGTTCTTGACGGCCTCAGCCTGGTACTGGGTGTGGCTGTGGCCAATGCCCTCGAATCTTTGGGCGCCTCTCAGATCGGACTCAAATGGCCCAACGATATCTTTTTACCGGGCGGCAAGCTCGGCGGCATCCTGATCGAGCTGCAGGGTGAGCTGCAGGAAGGCGTTGTACAGGTCATCGCCGGCATTGGTATCAATGTGCATATGGCCAAGGCAGAGGAAGTGGATCAGCCCTGGGCCAGCCTAGGTAATGGCTGTCCGTCGGTACATTGGTCCCGTAACGCCGTTGCCGGCGCGGTGATCAATGCGGTTCTCGATGCCTGCAATCAATTTTCAGAGCGCGGTTTTCGGGATTTTCGCGCCCCCTGGCAGAGTCGCGACATCTTTTTCGACCAGCCATTGCAGGCGAAAAACGGGGAGCTCAGTGGCACGGGTGCCGGTATCGACGAGACCGGCAATTACCTGGTGCGCACTTCAGCAGGCACCACTCCGGTCCGGGCCGGCGAAATCAGTCTCAGGGTGGCGCAATGAGATTGTTGGTTGACGCCGGCAATACTCGATTGAAATGGCGTCTGGAGCAGTCGGGTTCGATGGTGAGCTCAGGTGTCGGTCTGCTTGATGAGTCGAATCCTATACCGGCGCTGTCGGAATATGGGGTCCGCATCCGTACTGTGGCGGTCTCAACCGTTGCGGCCGAAGACAAACGGCTGCAATTGCAGGCCTATCTGGCAGGGCAGGTGTCGGCGCCGGTTCGGTTTTACTGGGCTGAGCCCTCTCGGAAAGGTTTGCGCAACGCCTACCAGGATTGCCAGAAAATGGGGGCTGACCGTTGGCATGCCATGTATGCGGCCTGGGCCCGGTTTAGGCGGGGTGTCGCGGTGGTGGATGCCGGCAGCGCGGTAACGGTGGACTACGTCGACGCCACTGGCCAGCATTTGGGCGGCTTCATTCTGCCCGGTCTGCAGATGATGCTGCGTAGCCTGAAGACCGACGCGGCTCGGATCGGCTTCGACCCTACCCAAATCCTTGCCACCGAGCCGGGCAAGTCCACCGGCGAATGCGTCAATCACGGTTTGGCCTGGCTGACCCTGGGCCTGGTGGATCGGGTCCAGGCCGACAGCCAGCGATTTGGCTTGCAGGACCTTGTAGTTACCGGCGGTGATGCGGACCGACTGCTGGGGCTCGGGTTGCCAGCGGTTTCGGTGCCTAATCTGGTATTGGATGGTCTCGCCTTGGTCGACGCGGAGGACCAGGGGGCATGAAGTGGCCTATCCTGGTGCTTGTTACCCTGAATCTCGCGCTCTGGTACGGGGTGGAGGCGTTTCAGGCGCCTGCGGTGTCTGCCTCGGCCGGCAGCGGAAATCTTCCCCGGGTGGCCAGCCTGAAAACCAGTGGTCCAGATTCGGAGCGCGGTGCGGACAATGCGCCGGTGGAATTGACCCGTAACACTCCTGAACCGCCCCCTCCGAGTGTCGAGCAGAATGACGTCAGCGCTCCTCTGGCCCAGGCGGAATCAGTGCCAGATCCTGAGTCTGAGACTAGGCCGCAGCCGCAGCCTCAGCCCATGATGTGCGTCAGGCTGGGGCTGTTGCCGTCCCAGGACGTTGCGCAGGGATTGATTGCCGCCCAGCCAATGGCCGGGGAGATAAGTATGGCCGTACAGGAAGTGGAGCAAGATTTACCGCCCTTTCATTGGGTGATCATTCCGCCCCAGCCGCGCCCCGTCGCTTTAAAGCAGTTCCGCGACATTCAGCGGCAGGGTATCGACTCCTACCTGGTGACCGAGGGCGAGAACCGAAATGCCATTTCCCTGGGGTTATTCGAGTCCCGAGATGCTGCAATATCTGTGCTGGAAGAAAAAAAGCGTCAGAATCTTAATGCAGTACTGGCCAACTTCCCCCGAAATCAGATAAGCTACGCCCTCGTTTTTAAGGCTGAGCCGGATCTCGCGGAAGATGTGGTTCAGGCGGTGAAAACGGATTTTGGCACCGATTTCGATTTCGTCGAAATCAACCCTTGCTAGGGTGTTGCAACGTGCTAAAAAAGTCCGTAGTATACCGCCCTCGCTGACGAGGCGAATGTGAGCTGGCGTAGCTCAGTTGGTAGAGCAGCTGACTTGTAATCAGCAGGTCGGGGGTTCGATTCCGTCCGCCAGCTCCA
>JBPEXK010000273.1:0-4638 GCA_052031745.1 Marinobacter sp.
TCGCAGAACACCACGCGCCAGCCCTGATGCGCCAGATGCTGAACGATGCCCCGCCCGATGCCTTTGGCACCGCCGGTGACCAGCGCTACTTGCTCGGTTTCGCTCATGGTTGGCTCCTGAACGGGCGACGGCCGGGGCTCCAGCCGTCGCACCTACTTACTCAATTTAGTCGACGCGCTTCAGGGTCACGTCGATGTTGCCACGGGTGGCGTTGGAGTAAGGGCACACCTTGTGGGCTTCGTCGATCAGCTGCTTGGCCTGGGCATCGTCCATGCCCGGCAGGCTGATGCGCAACTCCACTTCGATGCCAAAGCCGCCCGGGATCTGGCCGATACCGACCACGCCTTCGATGGAAGCGTCGTCCGGCAGGTCGAGCTTGTCACGGCCGGCCACGAACTTCATGGCGCCGATAAAGCACGCGGAGTAACCGGCGGCAAACAGCTGCTCCGGGTTAGTGCCTTTACCGCCTGCGCCACCCAACTCCTGCGGGGTGGTCAGTTCAACGTCCAGCACGCCGTCGGAGGAAATGGCGCGACCGTCACGGCCACCGGTGGCTTCAGCGGAAGCGCGGTACAAAACCTGTTCAATGGACATAACACTCTCCTTATCTTCGTCAAATCTATCCCACAATTAAATTGTGCACAATTTAAATTAGCAAACGCCAATTGGTGCCGCAACGAAAAAGTTGTCGGTGAGGGCGCCCCATCCCACCTGAGGAGCCCGTAACCCCTTATTTTTCCGCCGGTGTTGGCCGCACCAGAATTTCGTTCACATCGACATGAGCTGGCTGGGATACCGCGTACATTACCGCGTTGGCGACGTCCTCCGGTTTAAGGGCATGCTCCGGCTGCTCGTCGAAAAATGGCGTATCGACCATACCCGGCTCAATCAGGGTCACCCGAATGCCGGAACCCCGAAGCTCCTCGCGAACGCCATAACCGATGGCCGACACCGCCCACTTGGTGGCACTGTACATGGACCCTGGAATAGTCACCCGCCCGGCTGCCGAGCCAGTCAGCAACAGCTGGCCTTTGCTCTTTCGCAGCGCCGGCAGGCAGTGCTGCACCGTTAGCCCCACCCCGTAGATATTAGTGAGGATCATGTCCTTCCAGACATCCGGGTTGGCCTGGCTGAAGCCACCCGGCTCGCCACCACGACCGGCGTTGGCAAAGACCGCGTCGATCTGCCCGAACTTCGCCAGGGCCGCATCGACCATTGCTTTCTGATCCTGGCCATCCTGAACATCGCACTGCACGGTGAGTACCGTTTCATCATTGCCGAGCTCCGCCGCCAGGGCACTAAGCTTGTCTTTCGATCGAGCCGCCAGCACCAGCCGGTAGCCCTGTTGGGCGGCAGCCCTGGCGGTGGCGGCACCGATGCCGGATGAGGCGCCGGTAATAAGCATGACTGGCTGATTGGCCATAACCCTAATCTCCTGTGTGGTAAACGTGTCGGAAAGACTACGGCGGTGCGAACGCGCCCGATCATCGCCGGGCGCTTATTGGGTCAGGGCCGGCAGGGCCCCAGGGGATTCAATAGGCGTTGACCAGAATCACCGCGATGACGGCCAGCGCCAGCAGGAACCAGCGGGCATAGAAGTCGGGCTTGTCTTCCCCATCGTCCGAGGCGACGGCGGCGCGACCACCGGCTTCGTACTCCCGGACCAACTCCCGGGCGCGGTAAAGGTCGTCGTCCTCGACGTGGACATTGCTGAATCCAGCGGCGCCAATTTCACCCATGGCACCCTGCAGGTAGTGACCGCCGACGTGGGCTTCAATCCCGTTGGCACTGAGATATCCCGCCACAATGTGAGCTTCGGTGATATCCCTGGCCCGGTAAGCTATTTGCATCGCCCTACTCCTTCTGTGATCTTTGAGGGCAGCTCTCGCGCCAAAGCGCGGGTATTATTTGAAGGATAGTTCGCCCCTGTCCCCGGGGCCACTTTGATACGGAACGCCCATGCTCTGGTTTATTCTCGCCTTCATCGCACTGATCATCATCACCACCCTTGTACTGTTCCGGGTTGAAGACCTGTCTCACCTGGACCGCCACGACCATCCCGTTCGAGAAGGCTCACCCAGCGAAGCGCACCGTGAGGTACTTGGCCGGATACGGGAGTTGGGGCAAAGCTCACGCGGCCTCAGAGGCAAGTCCCGACTGATGGCCCTGCGTAAGCACATGGATGGCCTGAGTGACGGCCTGGAACTGATAGCGGAATTTCGGCCCATCGACCAGCCTCGCGGGGAGTGGGTGATTGCCCCCGGCGTGGATTGCCGCCGGCGAGTGTTGTACATCCATGGCGGCGCGTGGGCTGCCGGCAGCCCGAAGAGTCACAGAGGGATTACCGACCGGTTTTCACGGCTGGCCAACGCGGCGGTGTTTGCGGTGGACTACCGGCTCATGCCAGAGAACCGCTACATGGACGGGGTACGGGACTGTCGCAAGGCCTATAGCTGGATGCTGGAGCACGGCCCGGATGGCCCCGAGGAGGCCTCGTTCGTGATAGTCGCCGGGGATTCCGCCGGCGGTAGCCACACTCTTGGCCTGCTCGCCTGGATTCGCGATAACGGGCTGCGCCAGGCCAATGCCGCGGTGGCGCTATCGCCTTCTACCGATCTCACCATGACCGCCCCAAGCAATCGTAACAACATCGGAACCGACCCCCTGCTTGGGCCCGCCTTTGGTGGCCTGTCCCGCATACCCCTGCCGGTCATATGGTGGGGCACTTTGGCAGGGTTTCGGGTGTCACCGACCAGTGCCGTGGCGTCCCCGGTTCGGGGCGACCTGCGCAACCTGCCGCCGGTGCTGATTCACGCCAGTGACACCGAGATGCTGCTGGACAACGCCCGGCGTTATGCCGCCAAGGCCCAGGCCGAGGGCTCCCCGGTGGAACTGCACACCTGGCCGGGCATGGTCCACGTCTGGCACATTTTCGTGTCACTGCTGCCGGAGGCTGAGGAAGCCTTCGAGGACATTGAAGAATTTCTCGAGCGCGTCGAATCCGGTGCGGTTCAGGCCCGAACAGCTCAGACCTGAACCTTGCCCCGCAACGCCTTGACCTTGCCCTTCTGGGTTTTCTTGTCGACCCGTTTGCGCTTCGCGGCTTTAGAGGGCTTGGTCGGCCGTCGGGCCTTCCTCGGTTTCACCGCCTCCAGAATGAGTTCTTTCAGGCGTTGCAGCGCGTCTTCCTTGTTCAACTCGAGAGTTCGGTGGGATTGTGCTTTGATGATGAGAACGCCGTCCTTGCTGATGCGCTGATCGTTCAGCGCCATCAACCGCTCCTTGTAGAAAGGCGGTAGGCTGGAATGCAGAATATCGAAACGCAGGTGCACGGCAGACGCCACCTTGTTCACGTTCTGGCCGCCGGCGCCCTGGGCGCGGATCTGGGAAATGTCGATTTCCCACTCGGCAAGTTCAACAGCATTGGACAGTTTCAGCATGGCCTAAGGGTAACAAATCCCGGGGCCGATAGCTTCGAAGCCAGGGACAGCCCCACATGTGCGGACGCTTTACCTATTACACGCCCCCGGAAACCCTGATCAACGACTTCTTCCCGGAGGGTCTGGAGGTCGATGGCCACTTCGAGCCGGGCTACAACATCCCGCCCGGCGTGGGCATCGCGATGATTCGCACCACCATGAACGGCCCGCTCCTGCTGACCCATTCACACTGGGGCTTTCGACCGGTCTGGGCCGGCAGCAAGGCCCCCACGCCGATCAACGCCCGCGCCGAAAGCGTGGCCACCTCGGGCTATTTCCGCGAGGCCTTTGCCCACCACCGCTGCTTGATCCCGGCCAACGGCTGGTACGAATGGCAGCGCACCGAGGCCGGCAAGATTCCGCACTACATAACCCCGACCGATGCGGAACGGAATTCGGCGATCTTTTTTGCCGGTATCTGGACGCCCCAGGAGGGCGACAACACCACCGCCTGCGCCATCATCACGGAACCGGCCAGCGACCAGCTCCAGCACATCCACGACCGCCAGCCGGTGGTGCTGGCCCCGGACTGCCTGGCCGACTGGCTCGATCCCGGCCGCACCGACCGCGACAGCATTCGCGCCGCAACCCGCCGGCTGCCGACCGAACAACTGCACGCTTACCGGGTATCTACCGTGGTCAACAATGCCCGGCACGACTCCCCGGATCTCATCAAGCAGGAACCGTAACCTGACATTTGCCCCATTCGGTAATATGGTTGAGCCAAATTCAATGGCTCGGAGCAGGCGCATGCCGGTACAACTCAGACACACCCTCACCCTGCTGGCGCTTGCCCTACTCCTCGGCGGCTGTGCCAGCAACCAGCAGCTGCATCCGGAACATCAGCCCCAAAACACACCCGTGCAGGCACAAGGCAGCACGGATAAGACCGACCGGCTCTGGCAGGTGTATGAGCGCTACGCCGGCGTGCCTTACCAATACGGCGGCACGTCAGCAGCAGGGTTCGATTGCTCGGGGTTCATTCGAACCGCGTTTCGGTAGGGCCTGGACCAACACCTGCCACGGACAACGTCCCAGATGCTCAGGTTTGGTGAGGTGATCGCGCCTGGCGACATTCAGCCAGGGGACCTGGTGTTTTTCCGCATCGGTGGCAAGGAACAGCACGCCGGCATTTACATGGGCGGAGACCGGTTCATGC
>JBPEXK010000274.1:0-1828 GCA_052031745.1 Marinobacter sp.
CGCCACCGCATGTCCGAGCCTGTGCTGCACAGCGGCGCCTGGAAGCTTGCCAGATAACTGCCGTCCGGCTGCTGGCGAAGGGAAACCGGATACTCACCCATGTACATCGACAGCCCGCGCAAGACGGCAAGCAACCGCTCCTGCGGCGCTGGTGACTCAACCCGGAGCTGGTATTCCTGGATTTGCTCCGACGCCTTTGGCGCCGCCAGGCTCACTCGCCAGTCGCCAGAATCCGTACTCCAGGCGCAGTCGCTTTGGTCCAGGTCGCAGTGGGGCTTGGCTTCGCTGGCACCTAATTCCGGCGCGTCGGTGTTCAGCAGGCGTGGCCCGAACACCGCGCCGACCAACAGCACCAGCATCAATCCCACCACCATCACCGCTCGTAACATTCTCGTACCTCGTTGCCTGATAGCGCATTATGGAGCCAAAGCGCTGTCAGGCAAAGCTTTCTAAACCTGTGCCAGTCATGAGAAAATAGCGCGCTTCAAAATCTGGCCCAATTAAAGACAGGATACGCCCGTGCAACCGGACATTTCCGTAAAGCACCTCAGCAAGTTCTATGGCGATGGTTTTCAGGCCCTAAAAAACATCAACCTGGAAATCAATCGGGGCGAAATCTTCGCCCTGCTCGGCCCCAATGGCGCCGGCAAAACCACTCTGATCAGCATCATCTGTGGCATCGTCAACCTCTCCGAAGGCGAAGTGAAGGCAGCCGGCCACGACATCGTGACCCAGTACCGCAAGGCCCGGCAGTCCATTGGCCTGGTGCCCCAGGAGCTGAACACCGATTCCTTCGAAACCGTGTGGAACGCGGTGTCCTTCAGCCGGGGGCTGTTCGGCAAGGCTCCCAATCCTGATCACATCGAAAAAGTGCTGAAAGATCTATCCCTGTGGGACAAGCGCAACAACCGCATCATGTCGCTCTCCGGCGGTATGAAACGCCGCCTGATGATCGCCAAGGCCCTGTCCCACGAACCCCAGATCCTGTTCCTCGATGAGCCCACCGCCGGCGTGGACGTAGAGCTGCGCCGGGACATGTGGGAGATGGTGTGCAAACTCCGGGAAAACGGGGTGACCATCATCCTCACCACCCACTACATCGAAGAAGCCGAGGAAATGGCCGATCGGATCGGCGTGATCCGCGAGGGCGAAATCATTCTGGTGGAAGACAAAGATCGCCTGATGAGCAAACTCGGCAAGAAAGAGCTGCGCTTGCAGCTCCAGAGCAAGCTCGAGAAGGTGCCGGGGGAACTAACCCTGGAGCCCATCGAACTGTCAGACGATGGCTACGAGCTGATCTACACCTTCGACTCCCAGCAGGAGCAGGCCGGCGTGGCCCGCATCCTTCGCACCCTGGGTGACCTGGGCATCGACTATCGCGACCTCCGTACTCGCGAGAGCTCCCTGGAAGAGATTTTCGTAGGCCTGGTGCACGACTAACCGCCCAGGCTCTGTTGGAGAAGAGAATGAATCTTTACGGCGTTCGCGCAATCTACAATTTCGAGATGGCCCGCATGAAGCGCACGGTGATGCAGAGCGTGTTGTCTCCGGTGATCTCCACCTGCCTGTATTTCGTGGTGTTCGGCTCGGCGATCGGCTCGCGCATGGGCGACATCGACAGCATCAGCTACGGCGCCTACATCATTCCCGGCCTGGTGATGCTGTCGCTGCTGATGCAGAGCATCTCCAACGCCTCGTTTGGCATCTACATGCCGAAGTTCTCGGGCACCATCTACGAAGTGCTGTCGGCACCTGTGTCCTACGTTGAGGTGGTGCTCGGCTACGTAGGGGCCGCGGCCACCAAATCGGTGATCCTCGGCCTGATCAT
>JBPEXK010000275.1:0-10304 GCA_052031745.1 Marinobacter sp.
CAAGAGCCCGGCAATGGTCGCCAGGGTCAGGCAGCGGTCGACGACCTCGTCGCCGTGGGCGATGGCCGGCATCAGCTTTTCCTGCACATCGATCAGAACCAGGGTGGATTGTTCGGCGTTCATCAGCATGGGGGCGGCTCCTGAGAGAAAATGGGGGACGAGAGAGTAACGGTTAGATTAGCGCTGTGCACCGCCCCCGAGTCAACGCATACCCGGGCAATCAGAAAAAATTCGAGGAATCTGGGCAAAGGGAGTTGCCAAACGCGCTAAAAACCATTAAAGTTTGCGCCCTCAAATGAGCGGCAAGGTCGCTGATTTGAAAAGGTTTATTGGAGAGGTGGCCGAGTGGCTGAAGGCGCACGCCTGGAAAGTGTGTATACGTTAATAGCGTATCGAGGGTTCGAATCCCTCCCTCTCCGCCAATTAAAAACCCCAGCATTTGCTGGGGTTTTTTTATGCCTAAAAGCTTATTTCCACCCCCGCGTAGTAAGTGCGCCCCGCCGCCGGCTCGAAGTAACGCCCATTGCTGGCGTTGATCCTTACGTTGGCGAAATAGTCCTCGGCCAGCAGGTTACGGACCCCGACAAATACCTCCAGCAGGCTGCTTCGGCTGATCGGAAAGGCATCGCCGGCCCGTGCGTTGACTAGCCAAAAGTCCTCCACCTTAACGTCGTTCCCGTTGTCGGCGAACAGGTCGCCCACGTAGCGGGTTTCCAGAGTGGCAAACCGTCCGCCCAGGCCTTGCCAATGCAGTTGGGTATTCCACAGCTGCTCGGGGAGACCGGGTAGGCGGTTGCCGTCGAAGGCGTTGTCTCCGGACTGGTAGTCGTCGAAGGTGTACCGCGCCAGGGTCAGGGCGGATTCCAGGCGCCAGGCAGGCAGAAACTGCCACCGGCCCGCCGCTTCAAGGCCTTTGCGGGTGGTATCGCCGGTGTTGCGATAGAAGGTCCGGTCATTGTCGCCAGGCAAGGTGAAGGGGGTGATCTCGTCCTGCACCCGGATATAGAACAGCGCGACGTCATAACCCACACCGTTACCCAGTTCACCGCGCACGCCCAGCTCGTGGTTGACCGCCGTTTGAGGCTCTACCTCCGGGTTGAAGCCGCCTTCGCCACTGGGGTTGGCAAACTCGGAGAAGGTGGGGGTTTCGAAAGCAGTACTGACGTTGGTGTAGACCTGAAGGTTGGGCTGGTACCGATAACTCAGGCCAGCGGAACCGCTCCATTCGGAGAAGGATCGGTCGCCGGACTGATCGCCATCGGCCTGAAACTGGTCGTCGATCTCCAGCCGAATGTCGTCGAATCGGACACCGGCGGACAGCGTCAGTTTTTGGCTGAGGTCGAGGTCGCCCTGACTGAACAGGCTCAAAGCGGTGGCGGTCTGAACCTCATCGGCCGTGCGGCCCTGGAGTTCTCCGGCAAAACTGATTTCGCGCCGCGTGCGGTCGTCCCGTTGCCGGCGAGCTTCGGCGCCAAGCACGGTGCGCGCCGGCAGCCCGGCCAGGGTGAAGGGGCGCCGGTAGTCAGCGTTCAGGCCGTAATAGTCGCGGTTGTAATCGATGCGGCTAGGTCCGGGAAACGGCAGTTGCTGTTCGAAATTGCGGCGCAGGTAGAAGGTTTTTGCTCGCAGCTCGCCGGGGCCGGCTGACAAGTCCTCATACTGGAGGCCGAGGACCTGCTGGTCCACGGTCTGGCCGGTGTCATACTCTTCGGTAAAGCGCCCAGCCTGGGTTCGGTCCTGCGCTACCTGCTCGGCCGTCAGGGCCCCTGGGTCTTCGGAGCGGGGGTTGTCGAGCAGATTCAGGATAAGGGTAGCGGTGCGGTCCTGGCCCAAGGAGCGTCTGGCTTTCGCGTTCAGCAGGTATTTTTCCACCTCATTCTGGTCTCGATAGCCCTCGCTGTTCAGCCCAGTAACACTGACGCTGTGGGACCAGTTGCCCCTGGCTCCGCGATTAGTCGCCGAAGCTTTACCAAAGCGATGGCTGCCCAGGGTTGTGCGCACGCGGGACTCGGCGGGGCCGCCACGGCCATCGTCGGTGGTCACGCTGATCACACCGCCGGCGGCGTTTCCGTAAAGCACCGAGGCAGGGCCGCGGATGACTTCAATGCGCTCGGCGTTGTCCAGGTCGATGGCGTCCAGTTGGGCCTGGCCATCGGGCAGGGTGTACGGAATGCCATCCACCACCACGGTGATGCCGCGAACTCCGAACGGGGCTCGGGCCCCAAAGCCGCGAATGGCAATTCGTTCACCCTGGGCGTAGTTCTCCGGGTTTTGCAGGAACACCCCAGGTACCAGTGGCAGGGACTCGTTCAACTTGTCGCGCAACTGGCCCTGCTGAATGGCGGTGCGGTCGACCACCGAGAGCGCGGCGGGTGTTTCGTACAAGGAGCGTTCGAGAATGGGAGCGGTCACCAGGATGTCGGCAGGGGAAGCCGTCGAGTCCGCCTCCGCCGATGCGGTCATTGCCCAGGCGAGGGCGCTCAGGCCAATGGCCAGCCGTTTGTTCCCCAGCCTCACCGTTCGCGCCGCCACACAAGCAGCCGGTTGTTGGCTGGCATCTCAAGATCCTGGTCCAGGTATAGACCATGACGGTTGGCGAGCGGGCGAAGGTCGGCCAGGTCGCGAATGCCCATCGCTCGATTCTGTTCTCTCAGGTGACGGTCGAAACTGTCGTTGCTGTCGCTGGTGTGTTGACCGTCGTATTTGAATGGGCCGTACAGGCAAAACAGGCGGTTTGGCTCCAGAATGGCGCCCACGCCTTCGAACAGCCGCTCCACCTCCGGCCAGGACATGATGTGGGCGGTGTTGGCGGAAAATACGCCCTGAACCTCACTGGGCAGCGCCCAGTCGGCCTGGCGCACATCCAAAGCAAGCGGCGGGTTCAAATTAGGCAGTCCAGCGTCCTCAAGGCGTGGCAGGCACACCAGATGGTTTCTGGGTTGATCGCTGGGCTGCCAGATCAGGTAAGGCAGATGCTTGGCGAAATAGACGGCATGTTGACCGGTACCGGACCCAATCTCCAGAACGGTCCCCGGGGCCGTAAAGAGCTCGGTCAGGCGCGCGAGAATCGGTGCCTTATTGTTTTCGCAGGCCTGGGAGAAGGGCAGGGTCGGTGAGGAAGTCATGGCTTTAACGGCGAATGCCGAAGCTGCGGAACTCGCCGGTCGGCGCCTGTTCGGTGACCGTAACCGAGTCTACCTGAGCGGCGGGCGGGCCAACCTCGCACCAGCGTCTGAGCTCCTCGAGCTGGTCCTCGGAACCCTCGGCAACAATTTCCACCCGGCCATCGGGGAGGTTGCGAGCGTAACCGTTGACGCCCAATCGAGTGGCTTCGGCCTCGGTGGAGGCCCTGTAGTAGACTCCCTGAACGAGCCCAGAAACAAGCAGGGACCAGCGTTTGGTAGTCATGCAGCGTCCTTGTCTGTGGGGAAGGTCGGCGAACCAAAAAGTTCATCAACCGGAAGTAGATCGAAGAAGTAGAAAGAAATACTGTCCACTCACCGGCCAGGCTTTTAATCTACCGGCTTGGGGCAGAGCTATTCAAGGAGGAGGCGCTAGATGTCCAAGATTTTTAGCAAACGAAACAGCACCGAGTATTCGGAGGCCCTGATTTGTGAGGCTGAGGGGCTGCAGCGGCTCTCGCAATCGCTTCAGGCTGCGGGCGTTACCGCGCTTCGGGTGCCGGAGGTGATTCGGGTGGATGAGGAGGTTCTGGAGCTCACTGAGATTGAGGCCTGCGCCCCCGATACCGGCGCCTTGGAGGCTTTGGGCGAGGGGCTTGCCAAGTTGCACGGGCAAGAGCTGCCGCAGTACGGCTGGGGCCGGGACAACTTCATTGGGCTGTCGCCGCAACTGAATGGTTGGGCCACCAACTGGGGCGACTTCTTTGTTCAGGATCGGCTGGGTTATCAGGTCTCAAAAATCACCGCGTCCAGTGTCCGGGTTCGGTTCCAGGCCATCCTGGACGAGTGGGGCGGCGCGCTCAGCGCCTGGCTCGACCAGCACTGCGAACACCCGAGCCTTCTGCATGGGGATCTCTGGAGTGGCAATGTGCTGTTCGATCGAGACGGACCCTGGCTGATCGATCCCGCAATCTACTGCGGTGACCGGGAAGCGGATGTAGCCATGACCGAGATGTTTGGCGGTTTTGGCCCGGCCTTCTACAAGGCCTACGATCACGTTTATCCCCGCTCTGCGGTGTATGAGCAGAAGAAGGCCATCTACAACCTCTATCACTACCTCAACCACTACAACCTGTTCGGCAGCAGTTACCTCTGGGGCTGCGAGCGGGGATTCGTCGCCGTCCGTGAGGCGGCCATGCGCACCTGCTAGATGACCCCGGCACTGCGGAGCACGAAGACGCCCGCCGTCACCGTAATACTCGCCATCAGCGTGGTCAGGGCGATGATATTAGCCGCCAGCCGGTCGTTGCCGCCAAGGGCCTTCACCATCACGAAACTGGCTGCCGCCGTCGGGCTGGCGAAATACAGAAACATCAGGCCCAGCTCGGCGCCCCGAAAACCCGCCAGCCAGGCGGCCGCGGTGCAAAGTGCGGGTAATGTCACCATTTTGAGCGTGCTGGAGCCCAGGGCAGTGCCGCTGTCGCCACGAATGGCGCTCAGCGACACGGTGGCGCCGATACACAACAGCGCCAATGGCAGGGTCAGCGAGGCGAAATAATCGCCCGAGGTCATTACCCACTGAGGGAAACGCACATCCAACCAGGCGAAAGGAATGGCCAGAACCACGGCGATGATCAGCGGGTTGCGGACGATGTCGTGCCCAATCCGCCGCCAACTCGCCGATTGCCCGGGCTGATAGGCGATGAGCACGATTACCGACAGGGCGTTGTAGGAGATAATCACCAGGCCCAGCAGAATGCCGCCGGCCGACAGGCCAAAATCACCGTAGAGGTTGGCCGCCAGGGCCAGGCCTACGATGCCACAATTGCCTCGAAACGCGCCCTGCACGTAAACACCGCGGTCCGCATGAGGCACTCGCCAATACGCCCAGAGCCAGGTCAGGGCAAAACTCGCCAGGGTAGCGACCAGAAAGAAACCCAGTAGCCGCAGATTCAGGGCGGTATCCAGATCGGCCCGGGTGATGCTCAAGAACACCAGGGTGGGCAGGGTGGCCTTGAACACCAATGCCGAGGCGGTGTTGACGAAGGCCCCGTCGATCCAGCCGATACGGCGCAAGCCCAGCCCGATAAACACCATGGCAAACACCGGCAGGGTGGTTTCGAGGGTCTGCAGGAAAATATCGGTCAGGTTCATGCCGGTCCATGGGTCGGTATTTGGCGCATTATTGTAGGGGGTTGCTAAATAGTAAGCTATCTTTCTACGCCAAAAGTCCAATGCCGCAGCGGTGCTGGCATCGGCTGTCTGGATGGTAATGCTGACAACTGCTCGGGCCGATTCTGGATGAATTTATGCTCACGAAATTCCCTGCCCGCGAAACCCGTCGCTGGGCTATAGTAGGCGCCGAAAGCGGCAGAATGAGAGGACCAGGATGGAAGCCATCAATCCTACACCGGAGCAACTGCAGCAGGTGCTGGCAAATACACCGAAAAACCAGCCCGTAGTGATGCTGAATCTGTTGAGATTCCGTGATCGCGCCAACTATCCCGACCAGGCCATGGAACGGACCGGGCGCGAGGCGTATAAGGTGTACATGGAGCAGGCAGCGGCCTGTGTCCAAGAGGTCGGGGCCGAGGTGATCTGGTCCGGTCGCAGTGTCGGTGCGCTGATCGCGCCGCCGGACGAGTCCTGGGATCAAGTCGTGCTGGTCCGCTACCCGTCCATCGATGCTTTTATGGCCATGATTGAGAGCGAGGAATACCGGGGCGTGGTGAAACACCGCACTGCCGCGGTACAGGATTCACGGCTGGTGGCGAACTTGGCGGAAGGCCACTAGCCCATCAGAAAGCCGGTTTGCTGGAAAGCCATGTAGCTGGCGGTGCCGCAAGCAATGGACAGCAGTGCATTGCGCCGCCACAGATGTATGACCAACACCAGCACCCCTGAGAGTAGGGCATCCAGGCCAGGCAGCGGGCCTGACCAGTGGCCCGAGCGAACCAGAAACACCGTCGCCAACAGTGCCATCACTGCCGCGGGCAGATAGCGCCCCAGGTGCTGGATCAGCGGGTGCTCGGTGTGCCGCTCAAAGAACAGAAACGGGATCACCCGGGTTGCGAAGGTGGCCACCGTGGCCACGGCAATAAAGGCGGCCAGGTAAGTGGTTTCAGCCATGCTCCACGCCTCCGTTCGTGGTTTGTCCGGTCCGGCCGCGGCGGTAGTGCAACAGCAACACCCCGGTCACGATCGCGATGGCCCCGATCAGCTGATGGGCGGGCGGCAAGATCAGTAGCGCGATGCCAGCGGCTGCGGCGCCCAGCCAAATCGGAAACCCTTCCCCTAGCGCCTTGAGCTGTTCGATGGTGAGCACGATGAACAGAGCCACCAGCGCGAACTCAATGCCGGTGCTGTCAAACGCCACGTTGTCACCAAGCAGGGCGCCGAGGGCGCAGCCCACCACCCAGTAAGCCTGATTGAAGGCGGTAATCCGGAAATCCACCGCTTGCTCGAAGGCGCGGTCCGATCCCCGCGGTCGGCTGGTGAGCAGGGAGTAGGTTTCGTCGGTCAGGCCAAAAATCAGGTACGCCTTCCGCCACCCGGCGCCGCGGAATTGCCTGAGCAGTGACAGGCCGTAAAACAGGTGGCGGGCGTTCAACACGAACATGGCAACGAACACCTCCACCAAGCCGGCATTGGCCGCTAACAGACTGACCGCTAGAATCTGGCCGGCACCGGCAAAGATCAGGATGCCCATGAGCGGCGAAACCCACCAGGCATAGTCCAGCTGCGTGGCGAACAGCACGCCGAAGGCCATGCCCAGAGGCAAATAGCCAAACAGGATCGGCAGGGTTAAGCGGAAAACGGTCTGATTCATTAGCATCCAATCGTTTTGAAAGCCGGGATGATAGGCAAATCCGCGGCAACTTTGAAGCGTGGTTAAGCGTGTCCACGGCAAGCTGCGTCAACTTTCAAACGCTCAATTGACACATAAGTGTCACATGGCCGGCATATCCTCACGACATAATCCGTCGTTGGAGTCGTCATGTTAGGCACTGTTCGCGCCCGTATCTTCTGTTTCGCCTTCCTTTGCGTGTTTGCCCTCGCGGGCCTGGCAGCTTTGTCCTGGACCATCATCCTGAAAGCGGAAGACGCCTCAAATGCACTGATTCGTACCAATCTGGAAGAAACCTGGCTGCTGGCGGATCTGGAGCAATCCCACCGACAACTCCAGGACCTGGCCTACAAGGTAAAAGCTCAACTGCTCCTGTGGGATGAGATTCAGCCAGCGTTTACCAAATTGCAGGAAGCGCTGCCGCAGAACTGGCAGGCGGTTAGCGACAATGCCGCCTTGAAACCCTGGGCTGAACAGCACGTGGCGGATTTCGAGCGTGTGCAAGCCTTGTTGGTTGCCATGGGCAAGGGCGTAGACCAGAAGAGCTATTACCGGGTTGGCCAAGTGGTCGATTTCGATCTGTTTCCCGCTTTGGAGCCGATGCTGGCAGCCATCAGCGAGCGTCAGCTACAGAGCCGGGCTTCGGTTGAGGCAGGCGCCGACGATCTGCTGGCGTTCCTGTCCAGTCAGCAAACCTTCCTCGTTGCCGGTTCACTGGGCTTCCTGCTGCTGGTGATTGTGATGACCGTTTGGCTGAGGCAGTCCGTCATCCTGCGGCTTCAAGGCATTGCCCGAGAGCTCACCGCCATGGAAAAGAACAGCGATCTCACCCGCGTGCCCGTTCTCAATGGCAAAGACGAAGTGGCTGGGGTCAGCCGGGCTCTCGGCGCGTTGGTGAGCCGATTCGAGCAGTTCATCGCCGACATCCGTGACGCGGCCGGTGGCCTGAACCAGCGTTCCGGCGTGCTGGATGAGGGCGCCGAGTCGCTGCTGAAGGCGTCCGACCAGACCCGAAAACAGATTCAGGACGTCAGTCAGTCCATGGCGGCGATTGCTGACCAGGCTTCTGCAATCAATCAGGCCACCAACCGCTCGGCGGAAACAGTTCGGGAAGCCGTGTCCGCCAACGCCGAAGTGCAGCAGCGACTGGTGACCAGTGAAAATGCCGCGGAAAACACCGTTGAAGTGATCGGCCGGGTATCGACCTCAATCCACGCACTTAACGATTCCACCGGCAAGATCGAACAGGTCATTGGTGTGATTGCCGACATCGCCGAGCAGACCAACCTGCTGGCGTTGAATGCGGCCATCGAGGCTGCCCGGGCAGGGGAGCATGGTCGGGGTTTCGCGGTGGTAGCGGACGAGGTTCGAACGCTGTCGCTGAGAACCTCGGAATCCACCCGCAATATTTCCCAATGGGTGCAGGACCTGGTGAGCGGCGTTGCCGGTGTCGATGGCCTATTGGCGGAAATGCGGGATGCAGGCAGCCGGAACCGTGAGCATTTGGTGGCGCTACGGGACCACCTGGAAGGCCTGGGCGAACGGTTCATCCATCTGGAGACCCATAGCGCGGAAATCACAGCAGCTATCGCCACTCAGCACGATGAAATCAGCAGGGTGGGCCGACGGTCGGCGGCACTGGATGAAAGCGCGGACTTTTTGATCGAGAGCGTGGAGAATACCCGCAGCATCAGTGAGGCGCTCAGGCAGGAGTCCCAGTCCATGCGCCAACTCATTGCCCACTTTCGCACTGCCGCCGACCCCGCGTGACGCCTGATCCGGCGCAGGATTTACCGAAAAGGGCTTCTCCCGTCTCGCTTTAATCCTTACCATGTCGGTCGAAAGGGAGGATCTATGACCGACGATGCAGCCCATCAGTCCCAGCCGGACCCCCGGCAGGAAAAATTCGTTGTGGATTTCGAGCTTCTGACCGAAGATCAGCTCAATGGTCTGGTGGAGGAGTACTGCACCCGCTACCATGGACTGAATGACACCGAGAGTCCCCTGGCTGAGCGGAGCGAAGTAGCCGCGGCAGTCCGGCGTGGTGACCTGGTGGTGTGGTTCGATCCCGTGGAAAATACTGCGGGCTTGGGCGCTCCCGCTTGAGAAATTGTCCGGCATCACGAACCAGGGCCCACTTCGGTGGTATGGTACCCGGTACAATTTTGCCGTTTCCCGTAGTCCGTGTGCGAGGTGAATTTTGATCAGGGTATTGGTTGTTGATGACCATGAGCTGGTACGTTCGGGGATTACCCGGATGCTGGCTGACAACCCCGATCTCGACGTGATCGGGCAGGTGTCCTCCGGCGAGGACGCCATTGAATTCGTGCGTAAGGACCAGCCGGACATCGTGCTGATGGATATCCGGATGCCCGGCATTGGGGGCCTGGAAGCCACCCGTCGCATTCTCCGTATCGACGATTCGGTGCGGGTGATCGTGGTGACCGCCTGCGCTGACGATCCTTATCCCACCCGCGTGATGCAAAGTGGCGCCACCGCATACGTCACCAAGGGCGCCGACATCAAAGAGATGGTGCGGGCAATTCGCATGGCCCACTCCGGCCAGCGTTACATCAGCCCGGAAATCGCCCAGAAGATGGCGCTCAAGCAAATCAGCGGTGACCGCGACGAAGACGGCGAAATGTCGCTGTTCGAGCGCTTGTCAGAGCGGGAAATGCAGATTGCCATGATGGTGGTCGATTGCCAGAAGGTGCAGGACATTTCCGACAAGCTGTGTCTCAGCCCCAAGACGGTAAACAGCTACCGCTACCGCATTTTCGAAAAACTGGAAATCTCCAGTGATGTTGAACTGGCCTTGATGGCTGTCCGGCTCGGGTTGCTTGATGCCGACAAGGTCTGAATCCGCACCACAAGCAGCGGAGTTCGACAGCAAGAACTTCCTGAAACAGCTCACGGAACGGCCCGGCGTCTATCGAATGTTCGATGAGGACGGCAACGTGCTGTACGTGGGCAAGGCGCGCAACCTCAAGAATCGGGTCAGCAGCTACTTCCGCAAGAGCGGGTTGGCGCCGAAGACCGAGGCGCTGGTCAGCAAGATTGCCTCCATTGAGGTCACCATCACCGGCAGCGAAACCGAAGCGCTGCTGCTCGAGCAGAACCTGATCAAGTCCCTGCGCCCGCCCTACAACATCCTGCTGCGGGACGATAAGTCCTACCCTTATATTTACCTGTCGTCCCACAGCGATTACCCGTCACTTACCTTTCGTCGGGGCCGCACGAAAAAGGGCGGTGGCACCTGGTTCGGGCCGTTCCCCAGTTCCGGTGCGGTCAAGGAAAGCCTTAATGTTCTGCAGAAGGTTTTCCGCATAAGATCC
>JBPEXK010000276.1:0-2429 GCA_052031745.1 Marinobacter sp.
CCTGGGTTTTGCAGACAATCAGCGAAAACAGCGACGCCGACATAATAAACACCCAGAACCCCCAGCCGTACATCTCGGTGGTGGTCACCTCTTTGTTCAGGGCCGCAATCACCACAATCAGCAAGCAGGGGTTCAGCACCACCCCGAGGCTGCCGGACATGGCCGTGGTGGCCAGCGACAACTGGCGGCCGGCACCGGCGCGCCGCAGTTCGTCATACACCACGCCCCCGACGGCCAGGATAAAGATGCCCGAAGCCCCGGTGAAGGCGGTGGGAAACGCGGTGGCAAAGATGATCACCGAAGCCAGCATGGGCGCCGGCAGGTTGAAGGGCTTGATGGTGTTGAGCAGCAGCTCCGGCAGCCGGGTCTGCTTCAGGAGCATCCCCACGAGCACATACAGCCCGATGTTGATGAACATCGACGACAGGTTCGACATCATGCCGAAATAAATCGCCAGCCCCGAGGCATAGCCGTCCACGTAGAAGAAATAGCCCATGGCGATCAGCCCCATAACGCAGTACAGGGGCAGCACCAGACCTGAAGACCACGTCAGCTTCCCCGGCTGGATACGCTCCGGCACGCTGACGAGGCGAACCGCATTGATCAGCATGAACAGGCCGAAGACCCACGCCCAGGCCTGCTGCAACGCCATGGTGCCCTCACTGCCGGGCGAACTGGCCAGCCTGCCCAGATAGGCATTCAGACTCGCCACCATCAGGCCATTGACCACCAGCTGGGCGCCCTGACTCAGGCGCCACTCCGCGCGATTGCGCGGCAAGCGCAAGGCGATGTGGTCGGCGTCCAGCGCGGCGATGGCGGCGGCCAAGGCAAACATCCCGATGAACAGATATTTGGTCAGTTCGATGTTGTCGAGCAGAAACTTCGCCAGCCCCTGCTCCACACTCTTGAACAGACCCAGCGCTGGTGTGGCGTGCCTGAGATTCTGTTCGTACAGGGCGTATTCCTGCTGACAAAGCTCCAGGTTGCGCTCCAGGGAAGTTCGCAGCGCCTCGGGGTTGGGCGGGGAACTGAACAGGTCGTCCGGGTCGGGCTGGTAGGCGGCGATGCGCTTGCGCACCTCCGCGTCCACATCCATCTCCAATTGGCAGGACGGCTCGGTGGCGTCCGGGTTGAGCAGGTAATAGTTAGGCCAGGTTTGCTCGCCCACCCACAACAGACGCGAATGCAGGGAGTTGCCCATCCCCAGCAGCAGGGTAAAAAACAAAAGCAGCAGCAGAACTACCCCGTGCGCACGGTGCGCGGGGTAGAGGGTCTGGGCTGCCGGCACGGTCATGGCTCGCCAGTTCATGAAGCTTCCACCCTGTTATTCGCGATTGGCGGCCGTGCATTCCGACGCGGACGGGTTACTGGCGCACCGGATCTTGCTCAGCAGGCCCAGCATCTTCGGGTGGTACACGTCAGGCGCGCCATTCTGGCCATCCCGGAGCTCCAGGCGATTCTGCCGGAACATTTCCTGGTAGCCCTGGATATCCTTGGCCGGAATGCGAACCCACTTCTCCTCCGGTATTGCGGATTCCTGGCCGGAAATCAGATTCATTGCCTGGGGGAACATGTTCCAGGCCACCTCGCGGGCTTTCTGGGCCTGGTCGTCCGGCAATACCTCATCCCGGGCAATGACCTGCACGGTCAACTGGGCCAATGGGTAGTCCACGATGCCGCCATCGGTGCCGATGCCCTTGTACAGTTCCAGGGCTTCGTAGGCGAAGGCCGGGGCGTAGGCGGTGTCGACCAAGCCATTATTGAACTTGCCGGCAAAATTGGTGATGTCCGACGGCACCACCGTGGCCTTGACGAAGTTCACCATGTGGATGGCGTCCTTCTGGTAATCCAGGGTCGCCATGCGCTTGCCCGCCAGCTCGCCCGCCGTGTCGATACCGCGGTCGTTCACGAACAGGTAGCCCGCGCCCACCGGTACAATGCCCAGCACCTCGTAGCCATTCTCCTTCATCAGCGGCGCCGCCTTGGGCTGGGCCAGAGTGGCCAGCAGGGTTTCGAGGTCGTCGTAGGTCGGCAGCGCCCCGACGGCACTGATGCTGCCAGTGAAGCGATTGAACGGACGAGTCCGCAGATCGGTGGCCGCCACCGCATCACACTGGCCTGCGTTGAAATC
This sequence comes from Marinobacter sp., assembly GCA_052031745.1. Taxonomy (GTDB): domain Bacteria; phylum Pseudomonadota; class Gammaproteobacteria; order Pseudomonadales; family Oleiphilaceae; genus Marinobacter. Next base: position 2,132 of record JBPEXK010000276.1, read on the forward strand.
CCCCACCGCCACACCTTCGTCGGTGTAGGGCTTGAGCTCGAAGTCGACGCCGTGGGCCTTCATCTCCAGGGCATAGTCTTCGACCATGTTGTAGAGATCACCGTTGGCACCAATGACGTCAAACACGCACATGGAAACGGTCTTGGCCGATGCCAGCGGCGCAACGGCGGCAAGCGTCAGGGCAGTCAGGGAATTGCGGATCATAACGACCTCCGGGTCATTGTTGTGGTTATTGATCGTCGGAGCAGATGGCGGACAACCTCAGAGCAGGTCGTCCAGGCTCATGGTTTCAACGGCG
>JBPEXK010000277.1:0-1583 GCA_052031745.1 Marinobacter sp.
ATTTCCATGCTGACGCTGTTCCGGGTGGCCACCTTCGAGGACTGGACCGACGTCATGTACGCCACCATGGAGCAGTACCCGCTCAGTTGGCTGTACTACCTCACCTTCATCTTCCTGACCGCGTTTGTGTTCCTGAACATGATGATCGGGGCCATCCTCGAGGTCATGAGCGAGGAGCAGAACGCCGAGGAAGCCAAAAAAGCCCACGACGAGCGCGACGAGATCGCCCGCCAGCTGCGGGCCGTGCAGGCACAGCTGCAGGAGCTCAGCCAACAGATTTCCGACCGCCACCGCTGACCCCCGGCAGCGACACCCTCGAGGAACGGGAACTGAAATCATCCACTAAAGGTCAATAGCTCATTGCCAGATCCGCGCTACAGTTAAGGGAAACCATTCTGTAACAGAGACACTGGCACTATGTACCCGGATCACTTTGACAAAGAAGACCTGATCAAATGCGGGCATGGCAAGCTGTTCCCCGGCTCCATGCGCCTGCCCATCGACGAAATGCTGATGGTGGACCGCATCACCCACGTCGCACTCGACGACGGCGCCTACGGCAAGGGCAGCCTGGTTGCCGAACTCGACATCAACCCGGACCTCTGGTTCTTCAAGGTCCACTTCGTGGACGATCCGGTCATGCCGGGCTGCCTCGGGCTTGACGCCATGTGGCAGCTGGTTGGGTTCTTCCTGGCCTGGAATGGTGGTGAAGGCAAGGGGCGCGCCCTGGGTGCCGGCGAAGTGAAATTCTTCGGCCAGGTGCTGCCCACGGCGAAGAAAGTGACCTACCGCCTGGACATCAAAAGACTGATCAATCGCAAACTGACCATGGCAATCGCCGATGGCAGCATGGAAGTGGATGGACGAGAAATCTACACCGCCAAGGACCTGCGGGTCGGCATGTTCTCCTCCACCGATGATTTTTAGGAGCTAGCAAGATGCGTCGCGTTGTTATCACCGGCATGGGGATCGTCTCCAGCCTAGGTACCAATCAGAAAGAAGTCACCGAGTCCCTGCGGGATTCCCGCTCCGGCATCGGTTTCAGCGAGGAAGCCCGGGACAACGGCCTGCGCAGCCACGTCTGCGGCCAGATCAACCTGAACCTGTCAGAGCTGATCGACCGCAAGCTGTACCGGTTCATGTGCCCGGCTTCAGCCTACGCCTACCTGGCCACCCGCGAGGCCATCGAGCAGGCGGGCCTGAGCGAGGACCACATCAAGGCCAACAGCACCGGCGCCATTTTCGGCACCGGCGGCGCCTCCACCGTGGAACTGCTCGACTCCATCGACACCCATCGCGAGAAAGGCATTCGCCGGGTCGGTCCCTACCGGGTGCCGCGCACCATGGGCAGTGCCATCAACGCCTCCATTGCCACCGCGTTCGGTATCACCGGGGTCAACTACGGCATCACCTCCGCCTGCGCCACCAGCGCCCATGCCATCGGTCACGCCGCGGATCTGATCGCTCTGGGCCGCCAGGACATCATGCTGGCCGGCGGCGGTGAGGACATCCACTGGAGCCTGAGCCTGCTGTTTGACGCCATGGGCGCCCTGTCCACCAAGTACAACGACACCCCGGAACTG
>JBPEXK010000278.1:0-4263 GCA_052031745.1 Marinobacter sp.
TTTCCTCTGTGAGCAGGCAGTGCAGCGACAGCACGTCCACCTGAGGCAGCAGCTCATCCAGCGGCAGCCGCGGGTAACCATCCACCTCGGAGGCGGACTGGCCCGGGCGTGCGCCCAGCAGCACCTTCATGCCAAAAGCCTCGGCCCGCTCAATCACCCCCTGCCCCAGATCGCCGTAGCCCAGAATACCCAGGGTGCGGCCTTCCAGCTCCAGGATCGGGTGGTCCATCAGACAGAACATGTCGCTCTTGCCCCAACGACCGGCACGCACATCGCGGTCGTAATCCAGCAGCCGGGTCGCCAGCGCCAGGATCAGCGCCAGGGTGTGCTGGGCCACGGTCGAACGGCCGTAGTTGGTGACATTCAGGATGCGAATGCCATGGTCCTTGGCGGCTTCCTTATCGATGTTGTTGATGCCGGTGGCCACCACCGCGATGGTGGTGAGCTCCGGGCAGGCTTCGAAATGCTCCCGGGTCAGCACCACTTTGTTGACGATCACCGTATCGAAACCCTGGATGCGGCTAGCCACCTCATCCGGCGCTGTTTTGCCATGCTTCACCAGATCGCCGGTGACGCGCTCGATGGGTGCGAGATCAACGTCGTCGCCCAGTGTGTTGGCATCAAGAAATACCGCTTTCATGCTTTCCTCCTGAATCAAGACAGGCAAAGATTAGGGTAGACTGGAGCAAACGTCCAAACCAGGAGGGTGAATAATCATGGATCATGAGTTCTGGCACGAGCGCTGGGCCAACAGTGAGATTGGGTTTCACGAGGGCACGGTCAATCAGTACCTCCATGACCACTGGCCGGAACTGGCAGGCAAAGGCACCGGTGCCGTTTTCGTCCCCCTATGCGGCAAAGCCCACGACATGTGGTGGCTGCACGACCGGGGCCACCCGGTTATCGGCGTGGAACTGAGCGAAGTGGCCTGCAAGGATTTCTTCGAGGAAGGCGGCGAAAAAGCCAAGGTCCATCCGGGCGAACCCTTCACCACCTTCAAGCACGACAGCCTGGAACTCTGGTGCGGCGACTTCTTCCAGCTGGTGCCGGCCGATCTCAAGCACATCCGCCTGGTCTACGACCGCGCCGCCCTGATCGCCCTGCCCCCGCGCATGCGCAAGAACTACGTCGAGCACCTGACCGCCATCATCCCGGACGGCACCACCATCCTGCTGATTTCCCTCGACTACGACACCGAAATCAAAGGCCCGCCGTTCAACGTCAGCGACGAGGAAATCCGGGAACTGTATGAGGCGGACTACACCATAGAGCACATCGTTACCAACACCCTGGCCAAGGACCACCCGTTCACCAAACGGAAGGGCCTCTCCGGCGCCACCGAAAGCGTGTTCCGCCTGACCAAGAAATAGCCACTCGCCCGAGGAAACCACCTCGGGCCCGTAACACAATTTAATGAACCATAAGCACTTCCTACCTGTCCTATTTTTCGAGCGTGAACTAAGCTCAAATTAACAGGCCGCCGCAGCCAAGTATTTGCCGGGCGGCTTGTATGTATCCATTCCTTCCAACCATAACTAACCAGACCGCCCATGGCGGAACCGATGCAACGGGGATATTGCGTGAATTAAGAGCCGATTATTAGAGAGCAAGCGAGGGGCCATCTATGAGCATCATGCAGCACTTCAAGAACAGGTATGAAAGTACCCAGGAGGAAGAATTTACCCTGGAGGAATACCTGGAGATCTGCAAAACGGACCCAACGGCCTACGCCACGGCCGCTGAGCGAATGTTAATTGCCATCGGCGAACCAGAACTTGTCGACACCTCCCGTGACCCCCGCCTGTCACGCATCTTCTCCAACAAGGTGATCAAGCGTTACCCGGAATTTTCCGAGTTCTACGGCATGGAAGACGCCGTGGAAAACATCGTGTCCTTCTTCCGCCACGCCGCTCAGGGCCTGGAAGAGAAGAAACAGATCCTGTACCTGCTCGGCCCGGTTGGCGGTGGTAAATCGTCCCTGGCTGAAAAGCTCAAGGCGCTGATGCAGAAAGTGCCCTTCTACGCCATCAAGGGCTCGCCGGTGAATGAATCGCCCCTGGGCCTGTTTGATTCCGCCGAGGACGCGCAGATCCTCGAGGAGGAATACGGCATCCCGGCCCGGTACCTGAGCTCGATCATGTCGCCCTGGGCGGTCAAACGGCTGCACGAATACGGCGGTGACATCAGTCAATTCAAAGTGGTGAAAAAATACCCTTCGGTACTCGACCAGATTGGCGTGTCCAAGACCGAGCCCGGCGACGACAACAACCAGGACATCTCCGCCCTGGTGGGCAAGGTCAACATCCGCATGCTGGAGGATTTCTCCCAGGATGATCCGGATGCCTACAGCTTCAGCGGCGGCCTGTGTAAAGCCAACCAGGGCTTGATGGAATTCGTGGAGATGTTCAAGGCCCCGATCAAAGTCCTGCATCCGCTGCTGACCGCGACCCAGGAAGGCAACTACAACACCACCGAAGGCATGGGCTCGGTGCCCTTTGACGGCATCATCCTGGCTCACTCCAACGAATCCGAGTGGCAGACCTTCCGCAACAACAAGCACAACGAGGCGTTCCTCGACCGGGTCTACATCGTCAAAGTGCCCTACTGCGTCCGAGTGACCGAGGAAATCCAGATTTACAAGAAGCTGTTAAAGAGCAGCTCCCTGGCCGGCGCCCCCTGTGCTCCGGATACCCTGGACATGCTGGCCCAGTTCTCGGTGCTGTCCCGGATCAAGGAACCGGAGAACTCCAGCATCTTCTCCAAGATGCGGGTCTACGACGGCCAGAACATCAAGGACACCGACCCCAAGGCCAAGTCGATCCAGGAGTATCGCGACAACGCGGGCGTGAACGAGGGCATGGACGGTCTGTCGACCCGGTTTGCGTTCAAGATCCTGTCCAAGGTGTTCAACTTCGACACCTCGGAAGTGGCGGCCAACCCGGTGCACCTGCTGTACGTGATCGAGAAGCAGATCGAGCAGGAGCAGTTCCCGCCGGAAACCCACGAGAAATACCTGCGCTTCATCAAGGAATTCCTGGCACCGCACTACGTCCAGTTCATTGGCAAGGAAATCCAGACCGCTTACCTGGAGAGCTACAGCGAATACGGCCAGAACCTGTTCGACCGCTACGTCACCTATGCCGACTTCTGGATTCAGGACCAGGAATACCGGGATCCGGAGACCGGCGAGATTCTCGACCGCTCCTCCATTAATGATGAGCTGGAGAAAATCGAGAAGCCGGCCGGAATCAGCAACCCGAAAGACTTCCGGAACGAGGTGGTCAACTTTGTCCTGCGGGCGCGGGCCAACAACCAGGGCCGCAATCCGTCCTGGCTCAGCTACGAGAAGCTGCGCAGCGTGATCGAGAAGAAGATGTTCTCCAACACCGAGGACCTGTTGCCGGTTATCTCCTTCAACCCGAAAGCCAGTCAGGAAGACCAGAAGAAACACAAGCAGTTCGTCGAGCGTATGGTCGATCGAGGCTACACCGAGAAACAGGTGCGCCTGCTTGCAGAGTGGTATCTGCGGGTTCGTAAGTCTCACTGAGGCAGTCGCCACTCGCTGAACTGGAGTAACGCTATGGGTATGACCCACGTCGTCGACCGGCGACTGAACGGCAAGAACAAGAGCGCGGTGAACCGGGAACGGTTCCTGCGCCGTTACCGCCACCACATCAAGAAAGCGGTGGCGGACGCGGTGCAACGACGCTCGATTACCGACATCGAGCGGGGGGAAAGCGTCAGCATCCCCAGCCGCGACATCGAGGAGCCGATTTTTCACCATGGCCAGGGTGGCAAACGTGAGGTGGTGCACCCGGGCAATCAGGAGTTTGTGGCCGGTGACACCATCCCCAAACCGCCCGGCGGCGGTGGCGGGGGCCAGGGCTCGGGCAAGGCCAGCCCGGACGGCGAAGGCATGGACGAATTTGCGTTCCAGATCACTCAGGAGGAGTTCCTGGATTTCCTGTTTGACGACCTGGAACTGCCCAACCTGGCGCGCAAGAAACTGAAAGACACCGAGTCGTTCAAGTACGTCCGCTCCGGCTTCACCACCGAAGGGGTGCCGGCCAAACTGGACGTTGAGCGCTCACTGCGCGGCGCCCACGCCCGCAGGCTCGGCCTGGGCGGAGCCCGGAAGAAGAAAATCCGCGACCTGGAGCAGCAACTGGCAGCCCTGAAATCCGCCCCCGAGGATCTGGACCCGGCCTTCAGCCACGAAGACCAGATTCAGGTGCTGGAGGAGGAAATCGCCCGGCTGAAAGC
>JBPEXK010000279.1:0-2645 GCA_052031745.1 Marinobacter sp.
TGATCTGTTTGGTGATGGTCCGATAGTTCAACGCTGCCGAAATCTCGTTTTCATTGATGGCATCGGTGGCGTCGTAGGTCAGACAGACGTTGATCAGCACGTCCTGCTGGTTGTTGATTTCTTCCTCCTTGATGCCGATGAAGGCGCGGAGCAGCAGGTCCTTGATGCGGACCCGGGCTTGATGAGTGCCGGTTACGTCTGTCATGAAACCTCCGAATTCGGATGTGGCTCAGCGGTTGTTGCCGATAAGATTCAGGAACTCAGTGCGGGTGGCCTGGGACGCGCGGAATTGCCCAAGCATCATGGAGGTCTTCATCCGTGAGTTCTGCTTCTCCACACCCCGCATCATCATGCACATGTGTTGTGCTTCGATCACCACAGCCACGCCTTTGGCGTTGGTGACTTCCTCGATGGCCTCGGCGATCTGCCGGGTCAGGTTTTCCTGGATCTGCAGGCGGCGGGCGAACATGTCCACGATGCGGGCGAACTTGGACAGGCCCAGCACCCGGCCCTGGGGCAGATAGGCGATGTGACACTTGCCGATGAACGGCAGCATGTGGTGCTCGCACATGCTATAGAGCTCGATGTCCTGCACCACCACCATCTCATCCATGGTGGACTCGAACACGGCATTGTTGACCAGGTCCGACAGGCTCTGCTGATAGCCCTGGGTAAGGAACTGCATGGCCTTGGCGGCACGCATGGGGGTGTCTTGCAGACCTTCGCGGCCGGTGTCTTCGCCCAGGCCATTTATAATGGCGCTGTAGTGGCCTGCGAGGTCGTCAAGGAGTTTGCTCATAGTTGATTCCGGTCTGCTGTGTCTTACGAGGGCCAAAGCTTAAGGCAATTTGCCTGTCATCTCTACGCTTTACGGGCGGCGTCCGGGAAAAGACCACTTTCAGAACCTAGGGGCGCAAACCGACTCTGCGGCTATGGCAGGCAACCCTCGTTTGTTCTACAGTTTGGGGCTGGAATTTGGTTCGGGGAAAGAGCATGGAACAGGTGGTCGCCAACGCCCGCAACAGCGTGCCCAAAAAAGAGGATGGCACTCTGGAGGGTTGGCAGCAGGGAGGCAAGTGGTTCAAGTACGGCGGCCACGCCATTTTCAGCCGCATGGCCGGCCAAGGCGAGCCCCTGGTGCTGCTGCACGGTTTTCCGACGGCCAGCTGGGACTGGAGCCGGGTCTGGCCCATGCTGACCCAGCAGTACAACGTGCTGACCCTGGATATGCTCGGCTTTGGTTTCTCCGACAAGCCCATCGATTACACCTACAGCATCGAGGACCAGGCCGACCTGTTGCAGGGCTGGCTGGAGGGTCTGGGCCAGAGCTCGGTGCACCTGTTCGCCCACGATTACGGCTGCAGTGTCGCCCAGGAGCTTCTGGCCCGGGAGCAAGAAGGCGCCTTGCCGTTTACCATCGCCAGCGTCTGTTTCCTCAATGGCGCACTGTTCCCGGAAGTGCACCACCCCATGCTGATCCAGAAGCTGCTACGTAGCCCGTTCGGCGGTTTGATCAGCCGCGGTCTGAGCCGGCGCACCTTTGAGCGAAACTTCCGCCGGTTGTTCGGCAGCCAGAATCCGCCCGACAACAGCGATCTCGAGGATTTCTGGCACCTGCTCACCTACAACAACGGCCGGGGCATCCTGCATCATCTGATTCAGTTCATGGAAGAGCGACGCTGTCATCGCAATCGCTGGGTGCAGGCGCTGCAGCAGGCCAAGCAGCCGTTGCGGCTGATTTCCGGCACTGCGGACCCGGTCTCGGGCGCCGCCATGGCGCGCCGGTACCGGGAACTGATCGCGAATCCGGACGTGGTCAGTCTTCGGAATATTGGCCACTACCCGCACTTCGAGTGCCCGTGGGAGGTGTTCAGCGCCTATCGGGAATTCCGTAAACGGGGCGAATAACCGGAGCGTTCAGGGCTCGCCGACGGTCGAGGTCGTTGGGCGGGTAGGCGTCGGGGCCTGCGGTCGCTCCGCGGTCACCACCTGGTCGCGGCCCTGGGCCTTGGCCTGATACAGGGCCTGATCGGCACGGTTGAGCCAGACCGACCAGGTTTCTCCCTGACTGACCTCGGCCACGCTGGCACTGGCGGTCATCTTGACGTCGTCCAGGAACGGCCGGGAATTAATGCTCGCCAGCAACTGGTGGGCCAGGGTTTCGGCGTCCCGCTGTCGGGTCTCGGGCAGCACGATCATGAACTCCTCGCCGCCGATGCGGAACAACTGGTCGATGTCCCGCAGCCGCTTGCGCAGCCGCGTGGCCAACTCTTTCAGCACTAGGTCGCCGGCCTGGTGGCCCCAGCGGTCATTGATGCTTTTGAAGTAGTCCAGGTCCAGCAGAAGCAGGCTGGACACCCGCTCGTACCGCTCTCGCATCTGAATCTGGGTATTCAATAGATCGGCAAGCTGCGATCGGTTCAGGCAGCCGGTGAGCGGGTCTGTGGCCGCGAGCCAGGTCAATTCCTGCTGCAGCTTACCGACCAACCAGGCGAACACCATCACAAACACACAGGTCAGGCCGAGGGACACGGTAATGCGCCAGAACTCGGGCTCCGGCAGGTACAGGTAGGAAATCACCGCCATGACGGTGACGAACACGATGTTGCTGGCCGCGGCCTCTTTCAACGGCAACAGGAAAAACA
>JBPEXK010000280.1:0-13650 GCA_052031745.1 Marinobacter sp.
ATTCGCCGCCGTTTTCTTTCCATGGTGTTGTTCGCTTCCGAACAGGGGTTGGACCACTGGCGTTCGGAGCCGGGCGGCGTGCTGGCTGAAATCCTGCTCCTGGACCAGTTCTCCCGAAATATCTTCCGGGGTACCGCCATGGCCTTCGATCAGGACCCGCTGGCCCGTAAACTGTGTCGGCAGGCGATGACGAAAGGGCAGGACATGGCCTTACCGCCGTTGCATCGTGCCTTCCTCTATATGCCGCTGCAGCATTCCGAACGCCTGGCAGACCAGCGCACCTCCGTGGAATGCTATGAGCAACTGGCGGCGTCTACCCCGGGTGTTTTGGGCGACTTTCTGGCCAGTTTTGCCCAGTCCGCCCGGGACCATTGCGAGATCATCGAACGGTTTGCCCGGTTCCCTCATCGCAACAAGGCATTGGGTCGCGCCAGCACAGACGAGGAAAAACAGTATCTGGCCGGTGGTCGCAGTTTCGGGCAGTAACGACCAAGCGCGTCGATTGTCGCCGTTTTGTATGAAAAATGTACGCCTTGATCCGGTTCTCAGTCTAGGGTGATAGAATACGCGACTCTTTGCTCGTGGGCGTTCTTCCTGAACGCTTTTGACCACCGACTTGGGATTTTCAGATGCTTGATGCAGGACGTTTGGCGCGTTCGTGGGCCTTTGTGGCTTTTTCAGCTTCCTCAGCGGTGATGCCGGCCCTGGCGTCGGCGGAGTCGCTGACTGATGAGCTTCTGGCACGCTTGGCCAGTTCGGCACCCGGGCTTGATCAGGGTGTTCTCAAAACCGCATTCCAGGCCTCCCGTTGCGCAGTGTCTTCGGGGGTGGAAATGCCGGAGCGGCTGGCGGTGATCGATTTCTCGCTGCCGTCCAGTCAGGAAAGATTGTGGATTTTTGATCTGTCCGACGGCGCCCTGATGCTGCGGGACTTGGTCGCACACGGTAAGAATTCAGGCAATTTCGAGTCGACCGCGTTTTCCAACGTCGAAGGTAGCTATCAATCCAGTCTGGGGCTGTTCAGGGCCAGCGAATCCTACTACGGCAAGCACGGTTACTCGCTGCGCCTGGATGGATTGGAGCCCGGCATTAACGATCTGGCGCGTCAGCGCGCCATCGTGATTCACGGTGCGGACTATGTAAACGAATCCTGGGTCAGTAAATATGGCCGGATTGGCCGTAGCCACGGCTGTCCCGCGGTCGACAATCAGGTGGTCGAGCAGGTGGTCGATCACCTCAAGGGCGGGCAGTTGGTGTTCAAGTATTACCCGGACCAGCGGTGGCTGCACAACTCGGCGTACCTGAATTGTGGCAGTGGGACGGTGGCCAGTCAGGCCGAGGCGGGCCTGAATCAGGGCTGATTGTGCAGAAATTGCGCGTCGGCTGGTCAGTGTTTAAACAGAAATCCAGGGGCGCGGAATTTATTGAAAAAAGTTGAGGCAAAGTGGTTGACGGCAGAGTTCGGATGCGTAGAATACGCCTCCGTTGTCGGCAACAACCGATCAACAACGCGGGAATAGCTCAGTTGGTAGAGCACAACCTTGCCAAGGTTGGGGTCGCGAGTTCGAATCTCGTTTCCCGCTCCAGATTCCAAAAACCCGGTTTCGCAAGAAACCGGGTTTTTTCGTTTCTGGCCCTCCAAGTTCGGCGTTACCCTGACTGGTCAGTTATACTCCCTTGCCTTGGGCGAATAGCTATCAGATGAAGACAAAAGGACGAGGCAATAAAGGGAGCGGCGCCGCATGCACATCCATTCACTGTGGGTTTACCCGGTCAAGTCACTTGCTGGCATCCCGGTAACCGAGCTGCAGCTCGACGACTTTGGCCCCGCCGGTGATCGACGCTGGATGATCGTCGATGACGAGGGCAAGTTCGTTACCCAGCGTTCTCGACCGGAACTGGCAAGGATTGGCGTCGCGTTCAAGGACGGCGAGGTGGAACTGGATATTCCGGAGCAGGGGCGGTACGTGTTGTCACCGACTGCGGCAACGGTAGACGTGCTGGTCTGGCACGACCGGGCACAAGCCCAGCCTGCCGATGCCAGCGCCAACGAGGCTCTCAGCCGGTTCTGCTCCCAGTCACTGCGCTTCGTCTTCATGCCGGACGGCTCCTTCCGTCGGGTGGACCCCGAGCGGGTCAGTGAACGGCGACGGGTCAGTTTTGCCGACGCATTTCCGTTCCTGGTCACCAACCTGGCCTCGCTGGAGGATCTGAACACCCGTCTTGAGCAACCGGTGGAAATGCGTCGGTTCCGGCCGAACCTGGTGGTGCAGGGGGCAGAACCCTGGGCCGAGGACGGTTGGCGGTCGCTTCAAGTGGGTGAGCGCACCTTTGCCCTGGTTAAAGCCTGTTCCCGCTGTGTGCTGACCACGGTTGACCCGGATACCGGGTTGAAGGATGCAGGCACTCAGCCTCTGAAAACCTTGTCTGGATTCCGACGCACCGACGAGGGCGTTATATTCGGCATGAATGCCATTCACGATTCGGAGGGCCGGATTCGCGTCGGCGACCCGGTCACCTTGAGCAAAACGGAGTAAGACACAACGTGCCACTGTTAACCCTGGATGCCTTGTCCCTGGCCTACGGGATGCACCCACTTCTTGATCGGGCCTCGCTGACCATTGAGGCAGGTGAGCGCGTGTGCTTGCTGGGCCGCAATGGCGAGGGCAAGTCCACGCTGCTCAAGATTGTCAGTGGCGAGGTAGTGCCGGACGGCGGCGTGGTGCGGCTGGAGGACGGTGCGGTGCTGGCGGTGTTGCCCCAGAACCTTCCCAGTGAGGACACCCGCACGGCCTACGATGTGGTGGCGGCGGCTTTCCCGGAAACCGGGGATCTGCTGGCGGAATTTCATCGGCTGTCGCAGCAGGGGGATGACGCCTCGCTGGAGCGTATGATGAAGGTTCAGGAGCGCCTGGAGGCCCTCGACGGTTGGCGCCTGGACCAGAAGGTCAATACCATCCTGGGGCAATACGGCATCGACCCGGACCGGCAGCTGAATACCCTGTCCGGAGGCTGGCAACGCCGGGTCCTGTTGGCTCGGGCGCTGGTCGCTGACCCAGACATCCTGCTGCTGGACGAGCCTACCAACCACCTGGATGTGCCGGCCATCGCCTGGCTGGAGGAGGCGCTGGGGCAGTTTCGGGGTGCCATGCTGTTCGTCAGTCACGATCGGGCCTTCATCCGCCGTATGGCGACCCGGGTGGTGGAATTGGATCGCGGTCAGCTGGTCAGTTTTGCCGCGAGCTACGACCGTTACCTGGAGTTGAAAGAAAAGGCCCTGGAAGAGGAAGAGCGTCAAAATGCGCTGTTCGACAAGCGCCTGAAACAGGAGGAGGCCTGGATTCGCCAGGGTATCAAAGCCCGTCGTACCCGCAATATGGGCCGGGTACGGGCCCTGAAAGCCATGCGTGAAGAGCATCGCCAGCGCCGGGTGCGCGGTGGCACCGCGTCCTTCTCGGTGGAGGATGCCGATCGCTCAGGCAAGTTGGTGGTGGAGACCCGGGACGCCGGCTTCGGCTACCAGGATCAGGCCGACATCATTCGCAACATGGATCTCACCGTGCTCCGTGGCGACAAGATCGGCCTGGTTGGTGAGAACGGCACGGGTAAGACCACCCTGGTGCGCCTGCTGCTTGGGGATCTTGCGCCCACCGAAGGCACGGTGCGCCTCGGTACCAACCTGCAGGTGGCCTATTTCGATCAGCTGCGTGGGGAGCTGGATCTCAGCAAAAACGCCCTGGACAACCTCTCGGAGGGGCGCGAGTTCATCGAGATCAACGGCCAGAGCAAGCACGTTCTCGGCTACCTGCAGGAGTTTTTGTTCACCCCGGAACGAGCCAGGTCGCCGGTGCGGGTGTTCTCCGGTGGCGAGCGCGCGCGGCTGTTGCTGGCCAAGCTGTTCAGCAAGCCGGCCAACATTCTCGTACTGGACGAACCCACCAACGACCTTGACGTTGAAACCCTGGAGCTGCTGGAAGAGCAGTTGTCCGAGTTCAAGGGTACGGTCATCGTGATCAGTCACGACCGGGAGTTCCTGGACAACGTGGTCACCGAGACTGTGTTTCTGGACGGCACCGGCAAGGTGCGGGAATACGTCGGCGGCTACTCGGACTGGCGACGTCAGGGCGGCTGTTTCCCGTCCGAGGCCAGTGGCAATCGGCCCGACAAGCAGGACAAGCGCCAGAATGGCGCGAACGACAAAAAAACATCGCCAACCCAAACCAAAGCTGTGGGCCAGTCGACAAAACCGAAGCCCGCAAAGCTGAGCTACAAGCTTAAACTGGAGCTTGAGCAATTACCGGGGAAAATCGAGGCGTTAGAGCAGGAGATTGCCGACCTGCAGACTACAATAGCGGACAAGGATTTTTATTCAGGCCCACCGAATGAAGTCTCAGCCACTCTGGAGTTATTGACGGACACGGAAGCCCGCCTGGAGCAGGTGATGGAGCGGTGGATGGAGCTGGAGGAACAGGCCAACCAATGAATGTGAACTACAACTTTAAATTCCAGGACGGACGCACCGTCGAGTTCAAGGTGACGGATCAGCCCGGGCAGGTGCCCGCCAAGCAGCCGGCCTGGGTCAAGCTGGAGCATTGCCAGTGCTCGAATTGCCCGCTGAAGGCGAGCGACGCGTCGCTGTGTCCGGCGGCGACCGAGATTTTGCCGGTGGTGGAGGCGTTCCAGGCCGACGACGCCTATGAGAAGGTGACGGTAACCGTGACCGACGAGCGTCGCGACTACGTCAAGACCACGGCGCTGGAGGAGGCGCTACGGTCGCTGCTGGGTCTGAAGATGGCGACCAGCGGTTGCCCGGTACTGGCGGAACTCAAGCCAATGGCGATGCACCACCTGCCATTCGCCAACACCGACGAATTCATCATGCGCAGCGTGTCCCACTATCTGCTGCAGCAGTACTTCGCCAAGCGCAACCACGAGGAGCCAGACTGGGATTTGAAAGGCCTGGTGGAACGGAACCAGCGTCTGCAGCTGGTTAACCAGGCCCTCTGGCAGCGCATCCACTCGGTCTGTAAGGGCGACAGTAACCTGAAGGCGCTGTTGAACTTTTTCTCCATGGCATCCAGCGTCAGCTTCTCCCTGGAAAGCCAACTCCGTAAGCTCGAGGCCAAGATGGGCGGTCAGCCTCACTGACCGCCGGGGTTAATGGATTCTCACCGCCAGTACGTCGCATTCGGTGCCGTGCAGGACGCCATTGGCGGTGGATCCGAGCAAGAGCTGGAAGCCTTTGCGGCCGTGACTGCCAACAATGATCAGGTCGACCTCATGCTCTTTGCCCAGGCGGTGAATCTCCGATTCAGGGCGGCCGACGGTAACGATTTGACTGGCGGCCGGGATGCCGTACTGCTCGCCATAACCGGCCAGTTGATCGTGAGCGGCCTTATCGAGCTGGTCCTGTAATTCGGTCAGGTCCATGGGGATGTCTCCACCATAGGCGTAACCCACCGGCTCCACCACGTGAATCAGCAACAACTCGGCGTTGTGGGCCTCGGCGACGGCTTTGGCTTTGTTGAGGACCTGGGGGGCTTCTTCGGTCAGGTCGATGGCGACTAGCATTTTCCGGTAAGCAGACATCACTTCGCTCCTTTATGCCCAGCATAAATTCAGAATAGTCAGTCTATTGTGTTCCGAAAAGTGTAGTCAGTAACTGATGCACATCAATGAAGGGCGGGAAAGGTGGAAACGACAGGCGGGCAGGGTGCCCGCCTGTCGAGAAGGCGGTCAGACGTTGTTCTGCAGCAGATCGATGGTGGTTGCCAGGCCCTTCAAGATGCCCTTGGAGTACCGGTCGATGACAAAACCTACGTTCTTTTCGTTGTAGTTAATGTAGGAACCACGAATGAACTCCCACTTGGAAGACACGTCTTCCATAACATCCTTGAGCTCGGCGCCGGTTTCGCCCTTCTTCACCTGAGACAGAAGCTGCTCGAATTCGCGGGCCTGCTCATCCAGAGGTTTTTCGGTGGCCGAACCTTGGAAGGTCTGAGACACCGAGGAGTTGGTGCGCACCGAATACTTAGCCATCATCTGGGCCATCTTCACGGCCGCCAGGCGGGCCGACTCAACCCTGGGATCGGTCTCGGTCTGCACGCTTTCCTGGGCCACCAGGTACAGCTCGGTCGCCATGTTGTTCATGTCCAGAGCCTGATTTGCCATGTCTGACACCAGACGCAGGTCCGGGTAGCCGGTCTTGCGGACATCGTTGATGTTGCTGCGCATCAGCGCCTTGAACTGATCGAACTCCAGGTTCAGGCTCTCTATCTGCTCTTTCGACAGGACACCACTGGTGCTCTGAATAATGGTGTTCATGGCATCGTTGGCAGAATTAATGCCGATCACGATCTCGTTCAGGGTGTCGGTGTCGCCACTGGCGCTGAACCGATAGTAGGCGTCCAGGGCCATGTAATTGCTAACGCGAAATTCGTGCAGGTCTGAGAGAAAGTCGCCAGCTGTCTCCTGGGCCCGTGCCCCCAGCGACGTCAATGCAAGCAAAATCAATGCGGCAACCAGGGAGCGAACTCGCAGGCGGGTGTCTTCCATCGGATGAGTCTCCGTAATGCTGTTTTATTATTGTGGACTAAAGTCGCAAGTCGAAGTTAAATTAACTTTGCTGGCCAATCAAGCGGTTTTGGCCGCTGCAACGGCGGTAACTGTAAACAAGTATCAAATCCGGGAGTTAGGATTCCGGAGTCCGAGGCCCGCGCCCACTTTTCGAATCCCCCGACAGAAACAAATTGACAAACGCCTGTTTTTTTTTCATCGTGTGCCCTCGCGATTCAAACGACTGTATGAATTTTGGATCGAATGATCGGGCAGTGACCGAAATCTCGCTGCGCAAACAGCCACCTCATCGGAACGACGGCGTGGTTGATAGCAGTTCCTAACACAGACTGGAGATCAGTTGATGATTTACGAAGGTAAAGCCATCACGGTTAAAGAGATCGAAGGCGGGATCGCTCAGTTGAACTTTGACTTGCAGGGCGAGTCAGTCAACAAGTTCAACCGTCTCACTATCGAAGAACTGGGTGCCGCAACTGACGCAATTAAAGCGCAAAAGAATCTGAAGGGTCTGGTGGTTACCAGCTCCAAGGACAGCTTTATTGTTGGTGCCGACATCACCGAATTTACCGACCTGTTTGCTGGCCCAGAGGAAGATCTGGTAGCCAACAACCTGAATGCCAACGAAATCTTCAACGCGGTTGAAGATCTGCCATTCCCGACCGTGACTGCCATCAACGGCATGGCGCTGGGCGGCGGCTTCGAAATGTGCCTGGCCACCGATTACCGGGTAATGGACAAGAAGGCCAAGGTTGGTCTGCCGGAAGTTAAGCTGGGCATCTTCCCGGGCTTCGGCGGTACCGTGCGTCTGTCCCGTCTGGTGGGTGTTGATAACGCCGTTGAGTGGATCAGCGGTGGCACTGAGAACCGTGCCGACGCCGCCCTGAAAGTGGGTGCCGTTGACGCCGTGGTTGAATCCGACAAGCTGGTCGAAGCTGCCGTTGCCATCATCAATCAGTGCAACGAAGGCAAGCTGGACAACCTGGCCCGTCGTGAAGAGAAGAAAGGCAAGATCAAGCTGAATGCCATGGAAAGCATGATGGCGTTCGAGATCTCCAAGGCCTTTGTTGCTGGCAAGGCCGGCAAGAACTACCCGGCGCCGGTTGAGGCCATCAAGGTGATGCAGAAGCACGCCGGTCTGACCCGCGACAAGGCGATTGAGGTGGAAGCCAAAGGTTTCGCCAAGATGGCCAAGACCAACGTGGCAGCCTGCCTGGTTGGTCTGTTCCTGAACGACCAGGAGCTGAAAAAGAAAGCCAAGGCGTGGGAAAAAGAAGCCAGCGACGTCAACCTGGCGGCGGTACTGGGTGCCGGCATCATGGGTGGCGGTGTTGCCTTCCAGTCGGCCCTGAAGGGCACCCCGATCGTTATGAAGGACATCAACCAGGACGGCATCAAGCTGGGTCTGGAAGAAGCCAAGAAACTGCTGGCCAAGCGGGTTTCCAAGGGCAAGATGGACGCCAGCAAGATGGCGGATGTCCTGAACAGCATCACCCCGACCCTGAACTACGGCGACTTCAAGAACGTCGACCTGGTTGTTGAGGCGGTGGTAGAGAACCCGAAGGTGAAGGACGCCGTTCTGCGCGAGACCGAAGACGCGGTACGCGAGGACACCATCCTGACCTCCAACACCTCCACAATTTCCATCAACCTTCTGGCCAAGAACCTGAAGCGTCCGGAAAACTTCTGTGGCATGCACTTCTTCAACCCGGTGCACATGATGCCGCTGGTTGAGGTTATCCGCGGCGAGAAGACCAGTGATCGCGCCATCGCGACCACCGTGGCGTACGCCAAGGCCATGGGCAAGACCCCGATCGTGGTCAACGACTGCCCGGGCTTCCTGGTTAACCGTGTCCTGTTCCCGTACTTCGGCGGCTTCGCCGGCCTGGTGCGCGACGGCGCCGACTTCCAGAAAGTCGACAAGGTGATGGAGAAGTTCGGCTGGCCGATGGGCCCGGCCTACCTGCTCGACGTGGTTGGCATGGATACCGCTAAGCACGCCAATGAAGTCATGGCTGAAGGCTTCCCGGACCGCATGAAGGACGAGAACAAGTCCGCTATCGATGTGATGTTCGAGAACAACCGTTACGGCCAAAAGAACGACAAAGGCTTCTACAAGTACGAAACCGACAAGAAGGGCAAGCCCAAGAAGGTTGTAGACGAAGAAACCTACAAGCTGATTGAGCCTGTTGTTCAGGGTAAGAAGGACTTCGAAGAAGACGAAATCATCGCTCGGATGATGATTCCGCTGTGCCTGGAAACCGTACGCTGCCTGGAAGACGGCATCGTCGAGGATCCGGCCGATGCGGATATGGGCCTGATCTTCGGTATCGGCTTCCCGCCGTTCCGTGGTGGCGCCCTGCGCTACATCGACGACATGGGTGTAGACGCCTTCGTCGAGCTGGCAGACAAGTATGCAGACCTTGGTCCTCTGTACCACCCGACCGAGAAGCTGCGTGAAATGGCCAAGACTGGCAAGAAGTTCTTTGGCTAACCCTGAACGAGATTTCCGAACGGAGAAAGATCTATGAGCCTTAATCCGAGAGACGTTGTCGTCGTCGATTGCGTGCGGACTCCGATGGGTCGTGCCAAGAACGGATGCTTCCGGAACGTGCGCGCAGAGACCCTGTCGGCGGCACTGATCGAAGCGCTGTTCGAGCGCAACCCGAAGCTCGACGCGAAAGAAGTAGAAGATGTGATCTGGGGCTGTGTAAACCAGACCAAGGAGCAGGGCTTTAACGTGGCTCGGCAGATTTCTCTGCTGACCCGTATCCCGCACGAGTCTGCGGCCCAGACCGTAAACCGTCTGTGTGGCTCGGCCATGTCCGCGATTCACACTGCGGCCCAGGCTATCCAGACTGGCAACGGCGACCTGTTCGTTGTTGGTGGTGTTGAGCACATGGGTCACGTACCCATGACCGAAGGCTTTGACCACAACCCGGCTGCTTCCAAGTATTCTGCCAAGGCGTCCAACATGATGGGCCTGACCGCAGAAATGCTGGCGAAGATGCACGGTATTACCCGTGAGCAGCAGGACGAGTTCGGTGCCCGGTCCCACCGCCTGGCCCACGAAGCGACTGTTGAAGGCCGCTTCAAGAACGAAATCGTGCCGATCGAAGGTCACGATGAGAATGGCTTCAAGGTACTGATCGAGCAGGACGAGACCATTCGTCCGGAGACCACTGCTGAGTCCCTGGGCCAGCTGCGTCCGGCTTTCGATCCGAAGAACGGTACCGTGACTGCTGGTACTTCTTCTCAGTTGACCGACGGCGCCGCTGCCATGGTGCTGATGTCGGCCGAGCGTGCCGAGGCCCTGGGCCTGAGCCCGATCGCCCGTATCCGCAGCATGGCCGTGGCTGGCTGTGATCCCGCGATCATGGGCTACGGCCCGGTACCGGCTACCAAGAAGGCACTGAAGCGTGCAGGCCTGAAAGTCGAAGACATCGACTTCTGGGAACTGAACGAAGCCTTCGCTGGTCAGTCTCTGCCAGTCCTGAAGGACCTGAAGCTGTTGGGCGTTATGGAAGAGAAAGTGAACCTGAACGGCGGCGCGATTGCTTTGGGCCATCCGCTGGGCTGCTCCGGTGCACGGATCTCCACAACCCTGCTGAACGTAATGCAGGCCAAAGGCGGTAAGCTTGGTGTAAGCACCATGTGTATCGGCCTGGGCCAGGGCATTGCAACCGTATGGGAGCGCCTCTGATTCTCCGCTGAGAATCGGTAACGCGCTTCCAGAAAGGCCCGGCTACCCGCCGGGCCTTTCTGTTTCCGGGTGGCTGATCGCTGAATCCGGGCGTTGAAAAAAGCCGAATAGAATCCAAAGAATGGGTTGTCTTGCTATTCTTGACCCTGTAAAACAGTGATCCTACGCAAAATGGCGGCTTTTGTATGTTTTCTAGCCGACTGATTTTACAGCGAGTTTACGGTTTGCTGACCAATTGACCGATTTATCGCCAAGGATTTAGATTTCCGATATGGGTAAAAGTCTCGTAATTGTCGAGTCACCAGCGAAAGCGAAGACCATCAACAAATACCTGGGCTCGGACTTCATTGTGAAGTCCAGTGTCGGGCATATTCGTGATCTTCCCGTGAGTGGCAGCGGATCGACGACCGATCCGAAAGAACGCGCCCGGCAGGCTGCGCTCACCCGCAAAATGAGCCCGGACGAGAAGGCGGCTCATAAGAAGCGTAAGGCGAGGGAGCAGCTGGTGGCCCGCATGGGCGTGGACCCGGAAAACGACTGGGACGCCCGGTACGAGATCCTGCCCGGCAAGGAAAAGGTCGTCAGCGAACTTAAGCGGTTGGCCAAGTCTGCCGACCACATCTATCTGGCAACGGATTTGGACCGCGAAGGGGAGGCCATCGCCTGGCACCTCCAGGAAACCATTGGTGGCGAGCCGGACAAGTACCGTCGTGTGGTGTTTAACGAAATTACCAAGCGCGCCATTAAAGAGGCGTTCAAGGACCCGGGGGCGCTGGATCGCAATCGGGTGAACGCCCAGCAGGCCCGGCGTTTTCTCGATCGGGTGGTTGGCTACATGGTGTCGCCGCTGTTGTGGGCCAAGATTGCCCGTGGTCTGTCCGCCGGCCGGGTTCAGTCGGTGGCGGTTCGCCTGATCGTCGAGCGCGAGCGGGAAATCCGCAAGTTTGTGCCGGAAGAATTCTGGCAGATGCATGCGGATCTGCTGCCGGCCAAGGCGGAGCAGCCGGTGCGATTCGAAGTGACCCGTTACGCTGACAAACCCTATCGGCCGGTCAATGAAAGCCAGAGCAACGAGCACGTTGAGCGGCTGAAAAGCGATACCTTCAAGGTCGCCAAGCGGGAAGACAAACCGACCCGGTCCCGGCCCTCGGCACCGTTTATCACCTCGACCCTACAGCAGGCGGCCAGCAACCGGATGGGCTTCAGCGTCAAGAAGACCATGATGCTGGCCCAGCGCCTGTATGAGGCCGGTTTCATCACCTACATGCGTACTGACTCCACCAACCTGAGTCAGGACGCGGTGAACATGTGCCGCGACTTCATCCAGAAGCAGTTTGGCGACCGCTACCTGCCGGAGAAGCAGCGGGTGTATGGCAGTAAGGAAGGGGCCCAGGAGGCCCACGAAGCCATTCGCCCCACCGAGGTAAGCCGACGTCCGGCCGACATCAGCGGCCTGGAGAAGGACGCCGAGAAGCTGTACGACCTGATCTGGCGCCAGTTCATCGCCTGCCAGATGGCGGATGCCGAGTTCCTGAGCACCTCCATCGTGGTGGCCAACGGCGACTACGAGCTCCGAACCCGCGGCCGCATCATCAAGTTTGACGGTTTCCTCAAGGCGGCGCCCCAGGCGGCCAAGAAAGACGAGGACGTGGCCCTGCCGGACATCAAGGTCGACGACGTTCTGGACCTGAAAAAACTGGACCCGAGCCAGCACTTCACCAAGCCGGCGCCCCGGTACACCGAAGCCAGCCTGGTCAAGGAGCTTGAGAAGCAGGGCATTGGCCGGCCGTCCACCTACGCCTCGATCATTTCCACCATTCAGGATCGGGGTTACGTTCGGCTGCAGAATCGCCGGTTCTACGCCGAGAAGATGGGCGAGATCGTCACCGAGCGCCTGTCCGAATCCTTTCCGAACCTGATGGATTTCGACTTCACCGCGCGCATGGAAGACGAGCTGGATGAGATCGCCGAGGGTGATGTCGAGTGGAAGAAGGTGCTGAATGACTTCTTCGGCAAGTTCAGGCAGCAGCTGGAAACTGCCGAAAGCACCGAAGATGGCGGCATGCGGGCCAACACGCCCACGGAAACGGACATCCCGTGCCCCAGCTGCAGCCGCAACATGCAGATTCGGGTTGCCAGCACCGGGGTGTTCCTGGGTTGCTCCGGTTACTCGCTGCCGCCGAAGGAGCGCTGCAAGACCACTATTAACCTGGTCTCCGGCGACGAGGTGGTCAGCGCCGACGACGATGTGGAAGGCGAGGGTGAAACCCGCCTGCTGCGCAAGAAACGGCGTTGTCCCAAGTGCGGGACCGCCATGGACAGTTATCTCATCGACGAAACCCGTAAGTTGCACGTGTGTGGCAACAACCCAGACTGCTCCGGCTTCGAAGTTGAGCAGGGCACCTTCCGGATCAAAGGCTACGATGGGCCGACTCTGGAATGTGACAAGTGCGGTTCCGAGATGCAGCTGAAGACCGGGCGTTTCGGCAAGTATTTCGGATGTACAAGTGATACTTGCAAAAACACTCGTAAGCTACTGAAAAATGGTGAGCCAGCGCCGCCGAAAATGGACCCGGTTCCGATGCCGGAGCTGAAGTGCCAGAAGGTGGATGACACCTACGTACTGCGGGATGGTGCCTCTGGTCTGTTCCTGGCGGCGAGCAAATTTCCGAAAAACCGGGAAACCCGGCCGCCACTGGTCAAAGAGATCAAGCCGCATCAGAAGGAGATCGATCCCAAATACGATTTCCTGATGAAGGCGCCGGAGGCGGACCCTGAGGGCAACCCGACGGTGATTCGCTACAGCCGCAAGACCAAGGAGCAGTACGTGATGTCGGAAAAGGACGGCAAAGCGACTGGCTGGTCGGCCTGGTACGTCAAAGGCAAGTGGCAGCCGAAAGAGAAGTAAATGACAGGGCGCCCGCCGGTCAGGCGGGTACCAATAAAAAGGGGGCTTTCGCCCCCTTTTTTGTGCCTGGAATGCCCTCAGTTGGCGCCTCAGCGCAATTTGCGCAGTCGCTGGATCAGGGACGAGGTATCCCAGCGGCGCCCGCCCATGGCTTGTACGTCGCCATAGAACTGGTCCACCAGTGCCGTGACGGGCAGGGAGGCGTTGACCTTGTTGGCTTCGGCCAGGCAAATGCCCAGGTCTTTGCGCATCCAGTCCACCGCAAAGCCGTGATCGAATTCCCCGGCGATCATGGTGGCCGAGCGATTTTCCATCTGCCAGGACTGGGCCGCGCCCTTGGAGATCACGTCCACCACCTTGGTGACGTCGAGATTGGCTTTCTCGGCAAAATGCAGGGCTTCCGACAGTCCCTGGACCAGCCCGGCAATGGCGATCTGGTTGACCATCTTGGTCTTCTGGCCACTGC
>JBPEXK010000027.1:0-1060 GCA_052031745.1 Marinobacter sp.
GGTACCGTCATCGACGTGCAGGTCTTCACCCGTGACGGTATTGAGAAAGACCAGCGTGCCCAGTCCATCGAGAAAGAGCAGCTGGACAAGTACCGCAAGGACCTGAAAGACGAGTACCGCATCGTCGAAGGCGCCACCTTCGAGCGTCTGATGAACGCCCTGAAAGGGCAGGAAGTCATCAGCGGTCCGGGCCTTAAAAAAGGTGCGACCCTGGAAGAAGGCTACCTGGCCGAGCTGGAGCGTTCCGACTGGTTCAAGCTGCGGATGAAAGACGACAGCCTGAACGAGCTGCTGGAGAAGTCCGAGCAGGGCCTGGAAGACCGTAAGAAGGAGCACGAAGCTCGCTTCGAGGACAAGAAGGGCAAGCTGCAGCAGGGCGACGACCTGGCGCCGGGCGTGCTCAAGATCGTCAAGGTCTACCTCGCGATCAAGCGCCGCATCCAGCCGGGTGACAAGATGGCCGGTCGTCACGGTAACAAGGGTGTTATCTCCTCGGTGATGCCGATTGAGGACATGCCCTATGACGAGTTCGGCAACACCGTAGACGTGGTTCTGAACCCGCTGGGTGTTCCGTCCCGGATGAACGTTGGTCAGGTTCTGGAGACCCACCTGGGTGCCGCCGCCAAGGGTCTGGGTGAGCGTATCAGCCAGATGCTGGACGAGCAGCGTAAGATTGCCGAGCTGCGGAAGCTGTTGGACGAGATCTACAACCACTCGGACGAAGTGTTCAAGGTGGATCTGGATTCTCTGTCCGATAAGGAAATCCTGGAAATGTGCCACAACCTCCGTGGTGGCGTGCCGATGGCAACGCCGGTATTCGACGGGGCGAAGGAAGCCGAGGTCAAGCGTATGCTTGAGCTGGCCGGCCTGAGCACGACCGGGCAGACCAAGCTTTACGACGGCCGCACAGGCGACGCATTTGATCGTCCGGTCACGGTTGGCTACATGTACATCCTGAAGCTGAACCACCTGATCGACGACAAGATGCACGCTCGTTCCACCGGTTCCTACAGCCTGGTTACCCAGCAGCCGCTGGGTGGTAAGGCGCAGTTCGGTGGCC
>JBPEXK010000281.1:0-4858 GCA_052031745.1 Marinobacter sp.
GTGGAGACCGAGTGCGCGTTGTGGGTCGCAAACTGCGGATAGATCCGGTCGGTCATGTTCAGCAGCTTGGTCGCGCAGGAGACGAAGGACACGTCGCTGCACGCCTTGCGGGTAAAGACCGGGAACCCGTTCAGGCCGGTCACCTGCGCCCGCTTGATCTCGGCGTCCCAATAAGCGCCTTTCACCAGCCGTACCATGATCTTGCGATCGTATTTCTCGGCCAGGCCATAGAGCCAGTCGAGCACGAAGGATGCGCGCTTGCCGTAGGCCTGCACCACCACGCCGAAGCCGTCCCAGCCGGCCAGTTCCGGATCGGACACCAGCTCTTCAATGACATCGAGGGACAGATCCAGACGCTCCTGCTCCTCGGCGTCAATGTTGAAACCCATGTTGGCGGCGGCGGCCTTCTTCACCAGGGTACGGGCGCGGGGCAGTAGCTCATCCATCACCCGCTCTTTGTTGCCGTACTCGTAGCGGGCCAGCAGGGCTGAAAGCTTGACCGAAATGCCCGGGTTCTTGCGCACATCGCCCTTGCACGCCTTGGCAATGCTGTCGATGGCGTTGGAATAGGAGTCGTAATAGCGCTTGGCGTCGTCGTCGGTACGGGCGGCCTCACCCAGCATGTCGTAGGAGTAGGTGTAGCCCTTGGCCATGTACTCTTTGGCTTCGTCCTGGGCTTCGTCGATGTCGCGGCCGAGCACGAACTGACGACCCATTTCCTTCATGGCCTGGCCCGCGACGGTCCGGATCACCGGCTCCCCGAAACGCTTGAGCAGCTTGCGCAGGGTGTCGCCAATGGAGTTGCGCTCGGACTCTTTCAGCAGGTTGCTGGTCATCAGCAGCGCAATGGTGGCGGTGTTGATCAGCTGCGAGGAGGCTTTACCCAGGTGGGTGCCCCAGGCGCCAGAGGTGATCTTGTCTTCGATCAGATCATTGATGGTCATGCTGTCCGGCACCCGCAGGAGCGCCTCAGCCAGACACATCAACGCCACACCTTCCTTGGTGGTCAGGCCGTACTCGGCCAGAAACTTTTCCATGATGGTGGGCTTGGCGTTCTTGCGCACGCTGCGCACCAGGTCAGCGGCGCGGGCCGAAATGGCCTCACGCTCGCTCGGTGTCAATTGGGCGCCCGCAATCATCTCATGGACGACCCTGTGTTCGTCCGCCAGGTAGTAATCACGAATGGCCTGACGGCTGTCGACAAGAGTCGGGATCTCTGACTGCTGCGGTCTCATAATTGCACCCTCTTTAATTGGTAGTCTTGCCGGAATTTTACCGACAACGACACAGGCATTTTCTCTTTAAAAACAGAATACACCGGGCACTCTGACTTTATTTAGCGGGATAGATATATGAATTCGCTTTCATAATTCGACAATCTAGCCATTTTTCCTTCGCAAACCCGCGATGACCAGTAAGTTCTGACCACTACATGTGGCTGCCGCGTTGGTCCGATTCCAGAACCCGTTACGGCGATCGGCTGTGTTTCTATTGCCTCTGTACCGCCTACGTTTCATTGCCGCGAGAAGATCAACGCGCCCAGAAAACGAGACAGTCGTTTTCACCAAGAAGTTTCCAAATTCAGGTTTTTTGATTATATTCAGGCGCAAAACAGGCCAATCAACCACTCAGGACCGGACCCCTATGGTCGAACTGGACAGAATCGATCACTCGATCATTCGGGAACTGCAGAAAAACTCCCGGATTACCGTCACCGAACTGGCCTCCCGCGTCGGCCTGTCCAAGACCCCTTGCCAGGTTCGCATGCGACGGCTTGAGGAACAGGGGTTCATCACCGGTTACACCGCCCTGGTCAACCAGACCAAACTCGGGCTGTCCCACATTGCCTTCGCCCAGGTGACCCTGGACGACACCAGCAGTAATGCCCTGGCGGCCTTCAATCATTCAGTAAAGCAGATATCCGCGGTCGAGCAATGTCACATGATTGCTGGTAATTTCGATTACCTGCTGAAGGTGCGCACCCGCAACATGGCCGAGTATCGACAGGTGCTCGGCGAACAGATCTCCGCCCTGCCCCATGTGCTGCAGACCAGCACGTTTGTGGTGATGGAGAACGTCAAGGACGCTGAACTTTAACCTGGGCGAAGCGCAGACCCAGCTCTTCCCGATACAGGGCGTTGCCGATACCCAGCACGATGTTGTCGACGGAGAAATCCTGTGGGATAGCGTCCTTGGTCTCCGGCGCCACCTCCAGCACGTGCACCAGGCGCAGCAGATCCAGCAGGCGAATGACCAGATCCAGCAGGCCAAAATCATCCGGTGCGTCTGCTTGGGCCTGGTCGACATAGGTTTTTGCCGCCTCGACGATGCAGGCCGAGTGGCTGTCCAGATGAGCGGTCGGCATGTTCTTTACCGAAGCCAGGCGCTGCTTGCGCTCGAGCCGAATGGCCTCCATGCACAGCTCGCGGGCGTGATCCGGCGCTTTATCCTGGCGCAACACCCCGGCCAGATGCAGGTCCACCGCACCCTCCCGGCACTGATCCCGATATTCCTGCTCCACCGTTTGCCTCGCATGGGGCAGGAATTTCTGAATCGCCTGTTCCCGTGCCTGAGCCAGCTCCTCCATGGACGCGGCATTGACCATCTCGCTCATGACCTGCACACAGTAGACCAGATGCTGCCAAAGCTCCGGGGCGATGCGCGCCGGGTCGGCCGGCAGGACCCGCTTGATGGAAACAAACTCGAAGTAGAGGGTGGTGACCTCCCGCTCGGTAAAGCCGGAGGTCCGGATGATGTAGGGCAACCCCAGCTCCTCAAGATCCCGAAGCAGTCTCGGAATCAGCATGAGGACGTAGTGCTGGGCACCCAGGGACAGGGGTTTGATCTGCTCCAAACTGAATCCTGCTAGCCGCTCATTACGTCTACCGCACTTTAAGTGTAGTCCCGATACCCGGCACTGGAAATGTCCCGCACCGGACGGGTCACGGCGGCGATCAGCGACTGGCCAGCTGCTCGCGGGTCTTCAGGCGGCCATCCCGGCGTACCTGGGCATTGTCGTAGCGACGCACTTGTTCGTCGGTTTCCGGCACCACCGCGGGCACGGCCACCGGCTGGTCGTTTTCGTCGAGCGCCACGAAGGTGAAGAACGCGGAGAGAATGTGGCGGGTTTCCCCGGTGTAGCTGTTCTCTGCCTCCACCCGGGCGCCGATTTCCATAGACGAGCCCCAACTGCGATTGAGCGAAAGGCTGAACAGCAGGGTGTCGTTGCCCTTGGCCGGCGCCCTGAAATGCATAGAGTCAACGGACGCAGTTACACACACGTGGGCGGAATGCCGCTCGGCCACCACCAGGGCCAGGCGGTCACACTTGGCCATGATCATGCCGCCGAACACCGTGTTGTGGGCATTCATGTCGTTGGGGAACACCTTGTAGACGTGTTTCTCGATGGCGGAAGCCGACACCGGCTTGGCGTTTTTATCAGTCATTCAGGCAATTCCTTATGGCAGATATTTTCCCATACCTTACCGCATATACGGGTATAACTGCCTGAGAACCCGGCGATTGCCCGGAGCCGGCCGGGAACCTTACCAATCGATGAGCATTCCTTAAGCGAAACCTCATGTCGGCACGGGTAGCCTGTACAACCTCATTAGCAAAGTCGCCACCCGACAGGAGCGATTGCATGGCCACCTGGATTCGAAACCTATCGATGCGGGCTCTGTTCGCCCGAATGTTCACGCTGTTGTTCTTCATCCTCGCCTTCACCCTGGTCACCGCCACCGCCATGGACGTGATTGCGCAGTTTCAGGAAGGAAAAGAGTTGATGCAGACCCTGATCAAAGGGGTCAACGGCAGCATCATTGCCCTGGCGGTATACGAGCTGGCCATGGTGATTCGCTCGGAATACAGCGGCCAGTCCGAATCCCACGACGTGATCACCATGCTACGTCGGACCCTGCCCCGGTTCATCGGCACCGTCTGTGTAGCCATGTCGCTGGAAGGGTTGATCATGATCATCAAGTACAGCCAGCTCGACCTCGCCGGCAACCTGTACTATCCGGTCGCGATCATCGTCAGCACCGCCATGCTGCTGGCGGCCTTGGGGGTATTCTTGCGGATGGCGCCCAGGAGCCTGGCCCACGAAGGCGGCTCGCCGGGTCGGTCAGGTCCGGCCGTCCAGCCGCCGGCTAACCCAGCCGTGGTACAGCCGGGCCAGCGTTGGCCGGATCAATGGCAGGCCGATGAGCCAGGCCAGGGGCTTCAGCACGGGCACGCGTGACATCAGCAGGATGTAGGCGTCCATTTCCCGGTGGATGTGGCCCTGGGCGTCTTTCACATGAAGTTCCCGCAGGGCCCGATCCGGATCTATGCCTTCCTGCCGCAGCTCGGCGTCGCGGCCGGTGATGTCCAGCCACTCCACCGAGTCACCGGTTTTACCGGCCAGCTTCTCGTACCAGCGCCGGTCCTTGATGCAGGTCGGGCAGGCGCCGTCGTAGAACACGATGAGCTTATCGTTGGCTGCGGTCACTCGACCTCCTGGAGCCGATCAGGCACGGCTCAGAAACTTGCGTTCCTCCACGTTCACCTTGATCCGGTCACCGGTGGAGATGTGCTCCGGCACCTGCACCACCAGGCCGGTGGACAGGGTAGCCGGCTTGGTTCGCGCGGTGGCGGAACCGCCCTTGATGGATGGATCGGTTTCCGTGATCTCAAGTTCCACGGTCGGCGGCAGCGCCAATGACACCGGGGCATCGCTGACCAGGATCACCATCAGGCCATCGGTGTCTTCGGTAATGAACAGCAGCTCGTCCGCGATGGCCTCCCGGTTCAGGGGGTACTGGGTGAAGTCCTCGGAATCCATGAACACATACTCGTCGCCGTCGGCGTAGGAGAAGGT
>JBPEXK010000282.1:0-3181 GCA_052031745.1 Marinobacter sp.
GCTTCCCCGCACCGGTATTCCCAGAACCCCGCCGCCCCAAAGCCACAGATGAAATTGTTGTAACGATGCCGAGGTTTAACCTTTCAGCCCTTTTTTGGCAGGACCCGGAGAGTATCCTTGAGTCGTGGGGTGAATGATTTTTGCGCAGTGTCAGCCCGTTGAGAGTTGTTCCCGAGGCCGGGGATAGGCGGCCGTCAGAGGGAGGGTAACTCCATGAAAAAGCTCGTTATTGGTTCGATGACTCTGGCTCTGTTGCTGCCGCTCGGTTCGACGCTCGCCGACGAGTGGGAAGATCGGCAAGACCAGCAACAGAGGATGATGGACGACGAGGAAGACCGGCGCATGGGCAAGACCATGCGGGGCGACGGTGCGGTCAATGAGAATCGTCAGAAGATGATGGAGCGAGGCGGAATTAATTCCGTCGACGACATCGAAAATATGCCCCCGACCGCGGCTGGCCACCCGGACGACAAGCATATGGACGAAATGAACATGGAAGCGGAAAAAGGAATGAAGACCCACCGCAAGGGCCACCGTGGCGAGGTGGAGAGCAATTACTGAGTCACAGCCGGGCAGTGGAGGAACAGCCGTCCGGGGCCGTTCCTTTCTGATCAATCTCTAGAACGTCACTCCTCACCCATCTTCAACGACTTCAGGCCAGGCGCGGCACCCGCTTGATGCCCCGGCGAAGGCCCTGTTCCAGCGCGGTGCTGACCACCTTGCCGGTGAACGGCACGATATCGTCGAACGTGATGGTGTAATTGATGCGGGTCAGGCCGTCCGCAGTCTCCTCGAACCGGATGCGACCCATGTGATTGCGGATGGGGCTCAGGCTGGTGATCGCGTATTCGATCAGTGAATCCGGCTCGAAATTGAGCACCGTCTCCTCCAGGCCGATCGGGCCGATGCCGATCTTGCGAACCGAGCCAATTCCGTTGGGGTCGGCCTGGTCGCTGTCCTTGATGCGTTTGACCGGCGCACCGATCAGCTTGCCGAAGCGGTGATGGTCGGCGAACAGGGCGAAGACCCGATCCCGGGGCACGTCAAATGTCTCATTGATTTCAATGGTATACATCGCCATGGGGTGCTCTTGTTGGTGGCTCTTGTTATGCGTTATGTCGCCCAAGGGTAGCGGTTAGCGGTGGCCAACAAAAGTCGCATTCGTGGACAGGTGTCACTCTGGCCCGAAAGGGCAGTTCCCGCGGCCCTCAGTGCCGCGCCGTGTGCCGGTAGTCCCGGGGAGACTGACCCATGACCTTCTTGAATAAGCGGGAAAAGTAATAGGCGTCGTCGTAGCCCATGCGCCGGCTGATGTCCGCGAAGCTGAGGTCCGTGGTGTCCAGCATCTGGCAGGCGCGTTCCACCTTCAGGTGCAGGAAATGCTGGATCGGCGAGGTGCCGGTCTGCTCCCGGTAGCGGGTCGCGAAGTGGGCGGGCGACAGACCCGCCAGGTCCGCGAGCTGATCCAGGGAAATGCGCTCATCCAGATGCTCGCGCATGAAGTTGTGGATGGTGTCCAGTTCGGCCTTGTGTTCTTGGCTAGTCTCGTCGGCGGTAAGGGGAATGGCCGCCATCAGCTGACGTAGCCGGTTGGCGGCGTGGATCAGCCCGCGCGCCCGGAAGCCGGTCTGGCGCACCGAGAGCAGGCCGTTGAAGTCGACCAGCAGCCGGGGCTGGCGGCCCAGATGGCGGACGCGGGTGGTGCCGGAGAACCCCATGTAGTTCCGGAATTCCTCCGCCAGGGGACCTGTGTAGTGCACCCAGTGGATTGTCCATGGATTGTCCGGGTCCGAGGTGTAGCGATGGTGCGCGCCGGCGGGCAGCAGGAGCAGGTCGCCGGCTTCCACCGTGTGCGGTTCACCCAGCACATTGAGAAAGGCCTTGCCCTCGGTGCAGTAGATCAAAAGATAGTCGCTGTGGTGTTCCCGGTGCATGTGATGGCCTGCGGCCCGGCGATAATGGCCGAAGGCGAGGGGGTACAGGTCCCGGGTCAGCGGATGGCTGGCCAGCAGGCGGATGATTGGCGCCGGCACCACATAGCGGACGCTGTCCTCGGGCACCGGCCATTGCGAGGTCTGGGTCATGATTCGGGGCGATGTTTTGTTGGTTTCCGAAAGATAGTCCATCAAGAGCGAAATTTAGTCAATCACCCTGGGCCAAACCCCGTGCTAGTCTTTTTTCAATCGTGGTCGAAGCCTCTCGGGTTTCGGCTTGCTTCCCTCATAAAAACAAACAGGGATTATTGCTATGAAGAATGTACCTCTGTACCTCGCCGGTGAGTTTGTTGAAAGCCAGACTCAGGAATGGATTGAAGTAACCAACCCGGCCACCAACGAAGTGATCGCCAAGGCACCGTGTACCACGCCGTCAGAGATGGAAAAAGCCATCCAGAACGCCGGGGAAGTGTTCAAGTCCTGGAAAGAAACGCCGGTGTCCGAGCGCGCCCGGGTCATGATGCGTTACCAGGCCCTGCTGAAAGAGCACCACGACGAGATCGCCGAAATCCTGTCGGAAGAAACCGGCAAGACCTTCGAAGACGCCAAGGGTGACGTTTGGCGTGGTATCGAGGTGGTTGAGCACGCCGCCAACGTGGCCTCCCTGATGATGGGTGAAACCGTCGAAAACGTGGCCCGGGAAGTGGACACCCACTCCTGGATCCAGCCGCTGGGCGTGTGCGCCGGTATTACCCCGTTTAACTTCCCGGCCATGATTCCGCTGTGGATGTTCCCGATGGCCATCGCCTGCGGCAACACCTTCATCCTCAAGCCGTCCGAGCAGGACCCGCTGACGCCGATGCGTCTGGCCGAGCTGTTCGAGCAAGCCGGCGCACCCAAGGGCGTGCTGCAGGTGGTCCACGGTGGCAAGGAGCAGGTTGACGTACTGCTGACCGATCCGGCCATCCGCGCCGTGTCCTTCGTCGGCTCCGTACCGGTTGGTCGTTACATCTACGAGACCGGTACCCGCAACATGAAGCGTGTTCAGAGCTTCGCCGGCGCCAAGAACCACATGGTCATCATGCCGGATGCCGACAAGCAACAGGTGATCAATGCCCTGGTGGGCGCCTCCGTCGGCGCCGCCGGTCAGCGCTGCATGGCCATCTCTGTCGCCGTGTTCGTGGGCGAGGCCCAGAAGTGGATTCCGGAACTGAAAGAAGCCATGGCCAAGGTTCGCCCGGGTGCCT
>JBPEXK010000283.1:0-4717 GCA_052031745.1 Marinobacter sp.
ACCCAATGAGGCTTATGCAATTGCACCCAGGAGGATGTGTCCGTATCAGACAGGTCGTCCGCGTAGGCCCACCACCCGCGCAGGTGATTTTCAGGAGTTTCTGACGGCGATTCCAAGGCATCTGCCAGGGGGTAGAACAGGTAGCCGGGCATGAAAATGCGGGCGGCCAGAGGCCCGGTGATGCCATGCTCGGAGAGCAAGGCCAGGGTTTCGGGCTGGCTGGTGCGTGTGCTTTGGTGGTTGATCAACCGGTCGCTTTTGATATCCAGGCGGTCACGCGCATTGGGGCCATACCAGAGCGCTGCGTCGCCGCCATTAGCCACCCCAAGGTAGTACTTGATCGCGATCTCATGGTGCTCGATCCGGTCGTCCGCGGTGTTTTGAACGATGAAGTCGAGCTCGCCAAGGGTATGGCCGTTGGACTGAATCTGGGCATTCTTAAGCAGAATCTGCCAACCGAGCAGATCGGTAAGCATTACCTCGTAAAGGCGCTCGAAATAAAATCCCAGGCGCCGTTGGGGCGGTTCTCGCAACAGTGCGGGCGCCGCCTCGGGGTTTTGATCCCAGCTGGCAAGCCGTTCGAGGTAGTCTTCCGGCAGGTAATTTGTCGGCTGGAAGGATGTGGAGGTGCAGATCAGTTGAGGCGCCGAGCAGAGCCACGCGAGGTGGCGCACCGTCGGGTGCCGGAATTCCAGAAGGCTATTGCTAGGGGTACGTACAGTCATGTCTCAAGAATACCGTAAACTGTTGGTCAGGAAAGGGTAAACCTTACCCCTTGTCACACAGCCAAGAGCAGGAGCGGACATGCAATACCTCCACACCATGATACGAGTCAGCAACCTTGATGAAACGCTGCACTTTTTCTGTGATCTTTTGGGAATGAAGGAAATCAGCCGAAAGAGCAGTGAAAAAGGTCGGTTTACCCTGGTGTTCCTGGCAACGCCGGAAGACGAAGCGAGGGCGCGTGAGGACAAGGCGCCGATGATCGAGCTGACCTACAACTGGGATCCCGAGGAGTATTCCGGTGGACGGAATTTTGGACACCTCGCATACCGGGTGGATGACATCTACGCACTTTGCGAACACCTCCAGAGTAACGGCGTCACTATCAACCGGCCGCCGCGGGACGGGCACATGGCGTTTATCCGCACGCCAGACAACATTTCCATTGAACTGTTGCAGAAAGGTGAGGCTCTGCCACCAAAAGAGCCTTGGGCCAGCATGGAAAACACCGGCAGCTGGTAGGTTGCCGGTCCGGTGGCAAGGAGCGCTGCCGAAAGGGACTTAGGGCATCAGGACGATGCGTAACACACAGGGAGAGTGTGATGGATGATTGGCAAGCATGCCTGGCCCCCGATTGCCAGGCGGCGCTGGTAAGGGCAAAAGAAGGCGTAGAGGTTCGCGGCGGAACCGTGGTCACCGTCGAGGATTTTCTGCTGGCGCTGCTCGACATCTGCCCGGATATTTCGCGGTTTTTGCGCAGTCGAGGGATTGACCTC
This sequence comes from Marinobacter sp., assembly GCA_052031745.1. Lineage (GTDB taxonomy): Bacteria > Pseudomonadota > Gammaproteobacteria > Pseudomonadales > Oleiphilaceae > Marinobacter. Next base: position 1,500 of record JBPEXK010000283.1, read on the forward strand.
GATGAGCTGGTGCGGACTGTCCAGTGCGAACAGCCCATCGTGACGGAGGTTGGCGGGGAAGGCGGGCTGTCCTCCGAGCTGGTGGCCTGGCTGGCGCGAACCCGTGAGTTGATCGATGAGCCCTGGCTTACCTGGGGACAGCTGCTGAAAGTACTCACCACGGGCATGGAACGGCTTCGCGAGAAGGCCTACGTGGCGGTTCTTGAACTGGTGTCCCAATGGCCTGGGGATTCAGCGGGTGATGTGCCTATGATTCTGGAGCATCGAGCCAGTGCGCCAGTGGTCGTGACCAGCAACGCCTGGATGGACCTTGCCGAGGATGTCGCGGTCGCGGTGTCGGCGAGCAGTAGGGCACTGGTTTGGCTGCAGTCGCCATCCGGAACCGGCAAGTCCTGTTGGTTGCCGATCATGTTGGCGGCCATGTCCCGTGAGTATCTCGAACTGGATTTGCGGCGTGAGACAGAGGTGCTGGCGAGCGATTTGCCAGTGTTCTCCCAGCGACAAGCGGGTTCCTCCTCGTCTTGGCCGTTGCTGGTGCTTGATCACATGTCGCCAGCCGACTTGGTCTTTCTGATGGCCAGATCCGGTTCCCTGGCGGCTGAACTGGTGATCAACTGGCAGGGGCCAATCCTTTTGCTGTCGGAGGATTGCGGCAAAGACGACTGCCATGCCCTGGAATCCCTGCTGGGAAGGAAACTGCGGGTTTTCCGACTGCCATTGGCCGACGTCGCTCAACGCGAGGCGATCCTTACCGCCCACCAGGCCAGTATCGAGCGCCGCTGGAACGTGGAAATCCCGGTGGCGGTGATCTCCTTTGCTGCCAAGTACCGGCCCGATGCGGTGGCTACCCCCGGCGCCCTGCTTGAGTGGGTCGAGCGGGCGGCAGCGCGGCTGGATCTTTGGGCGCGGTGTGGACCGCTGCGGGGCCTGGCGCTGGCTGGCGCAGCCGAGACCCTGCATCGACAAAACCTGGTGGCTATGGCGCGGGCTGAGCTGCCCGGGCCGGCGATTGCCGAACTCCTGGCGGACATTGCCCGGCAACAACGGGAACTGGAGCAGCCCTGGCATCAGCGGAAGGCGGAAGGAACCTTGCGACGTTTGACGGTGGTCGACCTGCTGGGCGAGTTGCAACGTTCGCTTGCAGCCGACACCGGCCCGGTTCACTATGTGCAGCAACATAATCAACAGGATGGAGATTCAGCCGGTGCAGGATCTGGAAATATACATCCGTGACCTTGCGGAAGGTGCGGTATCCCAATGGCTGGCGGTGCATCTGGATCATCTTGAGCTGGATGACAGCCAGGTGACAGGTGTGGTCAAGGGACACGCCACCTACGAGGGGCGGCGGCTGCGGATTACCATGTACCCGGGTGCTTTCGGTAAGCGTTTTACCTCGCTAGTCCTCGAGGGGGAGAGCTTGCCCTGGAATACCGATCTGGACTGCGCTCGCAGTGCCTGGCGTGCTTTGGAAACGGAGATCCGATGCAGCCCCGGGGATTGGAAAGAAGGTGAACCGGTCGCCGATGAGAAATGGTGGCGATTGGACCATCGAGGCGAGCATCAGGTCGTCTGGAACTAAAAAAGGCAGCCCGAGGGCTGCCTTTTTCGTGACTGCAGGTATCAGTCGCTCAGGATGGACACGTTGTCCGCCTGCAGGCCCTTGTCCGCCTCAACAACATTGAAGCGCACCAGTTGGCCCTGGCGAAGCACGCGACGACCCCGACCGCGAATCGCGCGGAAGTGGACAAAAACCTCGTCACCACTTTCGCGAACGATAAAGCCGAAGCCTTTCTTCACGTTGAACCACTTCACGGTGCCTTCTTCGTCACCTTCGGGAGTGGTGTCGTCGTAATCACCGTCGTCGTCATTGGCCTGGCTCTGTCCCTGGGAGCGACCGGCGTTTCGGGCCGAGGTGCGCGGGGCACTCTTCTGCTTGGCAGCGAGGTTCACAGCCAGGAAACCGGCCAGAGTGAAAACCAGCAAGGCAATGACGTAGGCCGCGATGCCTTGTGCGCTGCCGAGGACAAAGGTGGTGCTGGTGGCCAGTTCGCTGGTCTCAGACTGGGACAGGATCTGGAAGAGCTCCGGGGTGAAGGAAACCAGCAGGAAACCGAGAACAAAAGGAGCGGGAATGGCGATCAGGAGAGCAACAAGGATCGCTTTAGCTGGGTTACGCATTGACTGAGATTTCTCCATTCTTGTAACGCTAACGATAAAAACCGGATATCGGGTAAAATCGGACGTCCGGTCGATGAAAACCGCCGGTGGGCCTGAAGAAAGGCCTGGGCGGGCAAAAGCGGCATGATACCAGATTATCCGGTTTGCTGACCAAGACGACAGGCTGATCTTGAGGACTCAAGACACCCACATTTTCCCGATTCAAAACACGCAGGAGTCGCGACGGCGAACATGAGCGAGAAAGACCTGGAAACACGACTCGATGAGCTGGAAACGCGGTTGGCGTTTCAGGACGATCTGATCAATACGCTGAGTGAGCAGGTGGCCAAGCAGGAGCTGGAACTGCGTGAACTCTGGCAAGCCAAGCAGCTGTTGCACAAGCAATTGAAAGAGGTTTCGCCCTCGAACATTAAACGCGAGGAAGAAGAGACACCGCCCCCTCATTACTGAGTCAGGGCGGTGTCGGAAGGTCAGGCCAGAAGTTCGATCAGGATCTGTTCGTAAATCTCGGACAGGGTGTCCAAGTCTTCCGCCTTCACGCACTCATTCACCTTGTGAATGGTTGCGTTGATGGGGCCAAGCTCAACGACCTGGGCGCCGGTCGGCGCAATGAAACGGCCATCGGACGTCCCACCGGAGGTGGACAGTTCGGTCTCCCGACCGGTGACGTTGCGAATGGCGTTTTGACTGGCGGAGACCAAGGCGCCGCGATCGGTCAGGAACGGCCGGCCACTCAGGTGCCAGTCCAGGTCGTAGTTCAACTCGTGGCGGTCCAGGATGGCGACCACCCGCTCCTCAAGACTCTCGGCCGTGTTCTCGGTGCAATACCGGAAGTTGAAGTGCACCAGGCACTCTCCCGGGATGATGTTGCTGCCGGTACCGGACTCAATCTTGGTGATCTGGAACGTGGTTGGCGGGAAAAAGTCGTTGCCGTTGTCCCAGAATTCCTTGGCCAGCGCGTCCAGTGCCGGCGCGGCGGCGTGCACCGGGTTTTCTGCCAGGTGCGGGTAGGCTACATGGCCTTGGACACCGCGCACGGT
>JBPEXK010000284.1:0-5940 GCA_052031745.1 Marinobacter sp.
GTGAACGACTCGGTGAATTTCACCGGGCTGAAGTCACCGTTCGGCTGTGGAGTGACCTGGGCCACGTTCCGGGTGAAGGAACCACCGCGGTAGCGGGTGATGTGGTTGAAGATGGCTTCCAGGCCGTTCTGGGGGATCGGGAACGGCGTCGCAGTCTGGTAGTTCTTCAGACCGTTACCGCTTTCCACCAGCTCCACCTGGGTGGCGTTCTCAACGGTCTGTTCCATGATCTCCGCCGGGTAGGTGCCGGTACGACGGGTCTGGTAGACCGGGATGAAGTAATCGCTGTACTTCTTGATCATCGCGATCTGACCCGGGGTCAGATTCTCGGCGTACTGGTCCACGTTGCTCTGGTCAATGCGGAACAGCTCCTTGTCTTCCGGGAACGGGTCAACGTAGCGACCGTCGCCCTTGAAACCGGCTGGCGCTTGGGTCAAACCACCGTCCCAGGCCGGGATCTCGTCGCCGTTGCCGGCTTTTTCGGCGCCCATCGGGGTCAGGGTATCGCCCAGCTTGGCGGCTTCTTCGGCACTCACGGCCGCCAGCACGGAGCCGGAGCTCAACAGGGCGCTGGCTACCGCGCCGTATATCAGGGTTCTCATCGTTTTCATGGTCTAACTCCTGTGAGTCGTTGGTTGTTTAGAATGAGTAGGAAACTGAGGCCGCGATGAAGTCACGGTCGCTGGTCTCGTTGTAATCACCGCCGAAGTAGTTGGTGTAGGAGACGTTGGCCTTGTAGGCGTTCTGGTAAGTGGCTTCCAGGCCCAAGCCGATCGACTTGTTGCCTTCCTTGAAGTTACCGCCGGGATCAGGCGCATAGCCCTTCACGTCGTGGGTCCAGAACAGCTTCGGGCGCAGGTTCACACCGGCCACCGCGTCTGGGTAATCCCACACGAACAGGGTCCGGTAGCCCCAGGAAAAGGAGGTGGTGAAGCCGTCACCGCCACAGTTGGTCGGGTTGATGTTCAGACGGGTCGGGTCGCCAGCGTCGCGGGTAGGATCGTCCTGGTTACCGTTGTCTGGACCACTGCTACAGAAATCGCCAGTGAAGCTTTCCCCTTCCAGCGGCACCGGACCGACGCCGTAGATACCGGAACGGCCATAGCGGGCTTCAGACTTGTCCGGCAGGTCGTGGACGTAGGTGGCACCCACTTCCGCCACGATGATGAAGCGGGCCGCGCCCATCACCCGGTCAATAAAGTGAATCGCGGTGGCCTGGGCCTGGGACACGCCGTAACGGTCGTAGCCGTCAACCGCGGTACCGGCGTAGGTGCCGCCTTTCTCGGCCCGACGCTGCTCCAGCTTACTGATGATCTGGCCATCGGGACCGCGCTGCTGCAGGCCACCGTAGATCAGCTCGAAGGTGTTCCACTGGATCGGCATGTTGGGACGATAGCTATACTCGGCGCCCAGGGAGGTGCCGGTCGGCAGCGTGGTGTTGATGCTCACGCCGTACAGGTCGATGCCCTTCGGATACTCGATGAAGTAGCTCGGGAACCGGGACTCGGGCTTGCTCGGGTCAAACTGCTGGGTCTCGTCAGCATCCGACGGGTTGTTCACTACGCCGCTGATGTACGGCAGACGGCTGTGGTAGCGCTGGTAGTAAACACCGAACTCGGCATTCAGGTCGGTTGCAAAGTACCGTGCCGCGACACCGAACTGGTCCTTGTCGCCCGGCTCTTTGTCGCCGATCCGAGGTGCGATGAAGCCTTCCTCGAGGGCCTGGGAGTCCGGCACCTGGCCGGCCAGCAGTACCGGACCACAGCCATCGGCTGCAACGTCCGCGGAGGAGAAGAAGGTACCGCAATCGTCAATCCGGAACGGCTCCCAGTCGGTCTGCACGTAGGCTTCGAGGGTGATTTCCTCGGTCACGCCCGCGGAGGTGTAGAGCATTTCCACCGGCAGCAGCACGTCTTTCAGCTCGGCGCCCGGGGCCCGGAAGGCCGGCACGTCGATCGGGTTGGTGGCGTTGATACCACCCAGGATGAAGGTGCTCTCACCCCAGTTGACCACCTGACGGCCGTAACGGATGGAGACCGGGGTGTCACCAAAGTACCAGTCGGTGAACACGTAGGCATCCAGCAAGTCGACGCCGGAGGCGTTGTCCTTGGCTTCCGGGTTCAGCTCGCGCTGCTGGCCGACCGGGTCAGTGGCGCGGGGGTTATCCTTGAGCTCGAAATCGTAGTAGTAGCTGGCACGGGCCAGGGCACCAACCCGGGTCAAGGTGTCGCTGTCCGGCGCGTAGTCCAGGAACAGCTCGCTGCGGCCGCGGGCGATGGTGGAATAGGGCTCGTTCTTCTCGAAGTTCAGGTTGCCGTCGTCGAAGTTGTTGGACGACGCACCTTCGTTGCTGAAGGCGAATTCCGGGCCCAGGTTACCCTGGGTGATCAGCTCCTTGTCCTGGTCTTCCAGGCGGTAGGCGGTACCCACGGTCAGCGTGGTGCTGAGTGAGGCATCAATCTCGTAGATGCTGAAATCGAAGGCTACCGCCGTGGTCGACAGGCAGGCCAGTTGCACGGCCGCCGCCAGGCGCAGGGTCTTCGGCAGCTTGGACTTTGTTGTTGTCATTGCGCTTGCTCCGCAAGTTTTGGGCAAAGCCTCCCCGTGTGGCGAGGCTAACGCCTTGATTTACTTTGATCTTGAGAATTCTTGGGCGCCCCGGCTTACACCTTGAAAGAAATCGGGGCGCTACATTCAGTGCTTAAAGGCCTGGGATAATGACGGTGTCGCCGCCACCGCCGCCGCCACCGCCGCCGCCTTCAGCGCCGCATGTGACGTCCTTAACCACGCATCCATCGTTCACCGAGACAGTTCCGGAAGTGAACAGCTCCAACATCTGGAAAACCATTTCATCGAAGACCGCTCTAGAAGAGAATTCCTCAGCGTCCGTACCTGCGGAGATCGGGTTACCGTGGGCACCTTCGGTGTAGCGAGTGATAACTGGCAAGGTGTTGTTAACCGCGTCTTGCTGGATCCCAGCAGCTCCCATTACGGAGGCCATTGGTTCGGTACCAGCCAGCGGCATGTTTTCGCCTTTGATCTCGAAGCCAGTCTCGGCAATGGTGGTTTCCAACGGCGGCAGGAGGCCTTCCTCATCCGCGGCGTTCGGGATGGTGCCGTCGGTCGGCTTTTCAGGATCATTCGGAGTGCCGACGATTTCGGTCAGCAGCACCTTCTGGCCGTCATACAGCGGCGCAAAGGCTGCCGGATCGGCGGAGTCCAGCAAGCCCTGGAAGATATTGAAGTACAGATCCAGCTCGATCCGACCCTGGGCCAAAACGCCATCCGAGGCCTCATCCAGGATTGGCAGCAACTGATTCTCTACCGCGATGGTCTTGGAGTTCTCTGCCACACGGGTGAATTGACCACCGGTGTTGAAGAAAATTGATGCTTCGACAGGCTTCAACGAGGTACCCGCATCCGCTGCGATAGCGGCGTTGTTCACGTGATGGAACGCCGCGCCGCCCATACCGCTCAGGGAGTGGGTCATGAAGTAGACCTGACTCGTGTCAATGTTCAAGTCACTGGGACACGCATCTCCCGGTGCATCGAAACAGGCAGTGATGGCAGCTTGAATGTTGTCGAGAGACGCATTCAGATTCAGCAGATCCATGGCACCCTGACGCATGTTGTCCCGGGTATTGGCGTAGTTCGTGAAGTTCAGGAACAGGCTACCCGATGCCGGGCCGCCATCGTCAGCAACGGCTTTGGGTGCCGCCAATTCTGACGGAGTCACTGCGTTACGGTCAGGCCCAACGGTGAAACCGAAATGGCGCTCTGTAGCATCAAATGGAACCTGGTCCGGGTTGCTGCCCACTCCATAGGTGTCTTTTTGCTCGGAAATCGGGTTAAGACCCACCGCGCCATCTTCCGGCTCCGGATTCTCTGCGGTGCCTTCCTTGATTCGATCGAAAATACCGTGCAGGGGCTGATCAATACCAATGGTGACAAAGCAGCTTGCAGATGGATTATCCGGCGAAGCACAGGTCAGACCTGCGGCCGTCGCCATGGTAAGAATCGCCGAACGATCCTGGGTTGCCGCGTGCTGATAAATGATGACTGGATATCCGTCTGCGGGAGCTGGTCCAGCAAGGGTGTTGAACCCACCATTGTCGGTATCGGGGGCAGCAATCACCAGTGGGACCGTTGTGTCAGCCGTTTTCTTGGCAAACGGGAAGCGATAGGTGACCCGGTCGGAGGGCGCATCGGCCAGCAGTTCGCTGCTGGAGAAATCCGCCGAGGTCCAGTTTTCGCTCTGAATGACGGAGCCATCCTCCTCGGGCACGGCTAGGTAGTAGGGCAGCGTAATCGTGCCTTCGTAGACGTGGATATTCAGGTCAGTACCGGCAATGTTTTGCGCAAGCGCCCCGTTGACATCGCCACCGTCCCGCTGACTGAAGACGCGAACATCACGCGGCTTGGGCGTATCCAGCAAGTCTTTTGCAGCATCGGCCATCGCGGTCGCCTGGGCATCGATGTCAGCCTTGAAAGTCGCAAAGTCGTCAGAATAGACGGCCTCGGCTGCTGCGACCTGAATAGCATGGGCCATGCGACGATCCGCATCCTCGTCGGCCACCACATCGCTGTACACGACGGCAGTGCCGCTGGCGTTGGCATCGGTCAGGATAGTGGCCAGCGCCTCGTCGTACAGACGGAACGAGGTATCAGTCAGGGTGGTGTAAATAGCCGAGTTCAGGTTGGACTCTGCGGTGGTCGCACCTTCAGCCAGCGGCTGGTCGCTCAAGTTATAGAAGCCATTGACCAGCTTCACGAGCTCTTCCTTGCGCTGCTCAATCTCAAGCATCGGACGGAAGTAGGTGATCGGTGCGGCGTTCGCCAGCAACACGTCTTCAACGGCTGTCGTGGTGATCGCGGTGGAATAGGTCACGTCGTCGAAGGTGGCGCTGAAGTCTGCGGACTCGGCATATTCACGCTTGAAATCGAAAAAGTCTGCGGCGAGCTGTCGGGCTGGCAGCATAGCGTCCCGGAACGGTCCGAAGGCACCGTTTGACAAGATTCGCTCGGGATCGGCCACCGACTGGTAGGTTGGTGAACCCACCAGAGGTTCGCCGTTGGCATCCACAATGTCGTTGGTCACTGCCAGGATATACTGGGTTTTGGGATCCAGCGGAGTGATCGGCAGCACGCGGATCAGGTTGTTTTGCCCACCGTTAATGTCCAGTAACTCAACCCGCACCTTTTCGGTCAGCAGGTCGCTGAAGATGTCTGCAGCGGATTCACCTTGGGCATTCGTTCCCCCAGATGCTTCCAGTCGCAGAGCTTCCCGGTAACGCGCAGCCGGGGTGAGCCCCGGGGCTTCGGCGTTCAACGCCTTGATCGTGTCACCACTGGCGTATTCAACCGGGATCAGGAAAACATTCTGATCCGGATTGGGTACAACCTTACCGTCCACCTCAACAAAACCGCGGGCATCGAGAACCTGCTGAGCGTCCAGGCTCGCGCTGATCTGAATATCGATTGGCGCAAGAACCGAAGCACCATCCATATAACCAAGCCCCTGGGTAACCGGGTTGGCCGGATCAGTGCCGTTCAACATGGTGCCGTCGTCGACCTCACTCAGGCCAAACAGCGCATCGCTGGGAATAACAAATTCGGTTTCGAGCGGATCAAACAGCGGGTGGGTGCCTTTGACGGTCTGGCTACCGTTGATGATGTACTCGGGGTTGGCGTTCTTGCTGGTCTGGCCGCCACTGTCGAGACAGCCGGTGAGGCCCAGTGTGGCTGCCGAGACGGCAGTGACTAACACGTTGCGGATAAACATACTCGGTTACCTTTTAGAGTTTTTTGTAGTTCAGCGCATCCATCGCCTTTGGGAATCCACCACGTAGGTCTAATTGCAATGGTTCCAAGGTGACGGCGATTTTTTACTGGAAATCACCTATTTTTCCGCTCAGCTAATTGTTTTCCCGAAGGTTTTCC
>JBPEXK010000285.1:0-1640 GCA_052031745.1 Marinobacter sp.
GCCGGCTTGTTGATCACCAGCAGGTGCTCGTCCTCGTAGACGATATCCAGGGTGATTTCTTCCGCCTGCCAGCTCACCTGAACTTCCGGTTCGGCATCCAGTTCCAGCCGGTCATCCAGCATGACCTTATCCCGGGGTTTGCGGGTTTCGCCATTGACGGTCAAGGCGCCGCTCTTTATCCAGGACTGCAGTCTTGAACGGGAGTGTTCAGGCATCAATTCGGCGGCGGCCTGGTCCAGACGCCGGTCGCTGAGGCCGGGTGGGACCACAAAACTGGCGATGATTCGATTTTCAGATGACATTAAGCCCCCGGGGCCAGTGTGTGTTACGTTCGGGTCAGAGTTTTCCAAACTATTTTGCAATCAAAGAGGCACAGTCTGCACACGGAGCGACTTCCCCGCTACAATGGCGCCTCTTTCGAATTTATCGACATTATACGGGAATCCGGCATGAGATCAGTTGTCCGTTTACTGCTACTGGCCACCTTGGTGGTGATGGTCAGTGCCTGCGCCTCCAACCGGCAGGAAGAGGTTCTGCCGGAAGAGACTTATTACGAGAACGCGCGCGAAGCAATGGACTCGGGCAACTTCAACGAGGCCGAGGAAAACCTCGACGCCCTGGAGACCTACTACCCGTTCGGGCGCTACGCCGAACAGGCCCAGCTGGACCTGATCTACGCCCGCTTCCAGAACCTTGACCTGGAAGGTGCCCGGGCTGCCGCAGACCGCTTCCTGCGGCTGAACCCCCAGAGCGAACACGCCGACTACGCCCTGTTCATGCGCGGACTGGCGTCCTACAACCTCGACCTGGGCCTTGCCGCCCGCTACTTCCCCATCGATATCTCGGCGCGGGACCCGGGCGAGCAAACCCAGGCATTCCGGGACTTTTCCGAGCTGCTGAACCGGTATCCAGACAGCGAGTATGTCGCCGACGCCCGCCAGCGCATGATTGCCATCCGCAACCGCATGGCGGCGCTGGAGATCCACGCGGCCCGCTACTACATCAAACGGGAAGCCTACATTGCCGCCAACAACCGCGCCCGCTATGTGGTGGAGAACTACCCAACGTCGCCGGTGGTGGAAGAAGCGCTGATTATTCTGGCCGAGACCTTCCAGTTCCTGGATCTGAAAAAAGGCGCCCAGGACGCCATCGCGCTGCTGCGCACCAACTTCCCGGACAGCGAGGCGTTCGACGAGGACGGCAACTTCGTCGCCGACCTGCTGAAGCGGGAAGATCGCTCACTGACCAGCGTCATCACCTTCGGACTCATGGGCGACGAGTAACCCCGTCGCCCTGCCCTCGTTCAATACCGCCTGAACCTTATTTGCCGCTCTTCCAGCCGTTGGTGATGGGATAGCGGCGATCCTTGCCAAAGCCGCGCTCAGTGATGCGCACGCCGATGGGCGCCTGTCGCCGCTTGTATTCATTGATGTCCACCAGCCGAATCACCCGGTCCACGTCAGCACGCTCGAAGCCTTCGGCGACGATGGCGTCGGCACTGAAATCCCGCTCCACATAAAGATTTAGGATCTGGTCGAGCACGTCGTAGCCCGGCAGGCTGTCTTCATCTTTCTGGTCCGGCGCCAATTCCGCTGACGGCGGCCGGGTAATGACCCGCTCCGGGATCACCGGTGACAGCG
>JBPEXK010000286.1:0-13765 GCA_052031745.1 Marinobacter sp.
TGCTGGCCCTGGATTTGGACGAGTGGCACAAGGTCACCGAGACCAGCCCGCTGTTTTCCCTGGAAACCTTCAATTGGCTGTCGCTCCGGCGGGAGGATTACTTCCGACCGGAGGTCGAAGACCTGTCGATGGCCGTTCGTGACCACGTCGAGGCTGCCTGCGGCTGGCGGCCGGACGGTCTGGTCGAGCTGATTACCCATCCGCGCTACTTTGGCTACGTGTTCAACCCTGTCAGCTTTTACTTCTGCTACCGGGCCGGCGAAAAACCCGCCCAGGGCGCGGTCCCGGCAGTCATCCTGGCGCAGATCTCCAATACGCCGTGGCACGAACGTCACGTGTACTGTTTGGAAACCAGCCAGACCCGGGACAACCCCGGGGCCTGGCACAGCGAGAAGTTTGAGTTCAGCAAACGCTTCCACGTATCACCGTTCAACGGCATGGACCAGCACTACCAGTGGACCTTCAGTTTTCGGGGCCCGGATTTGCGCATCCATATGAACGTGCGAGAGGCGGATAAAAAACATTTTGATGCCACCTTAGTAGTCCATCGCACCCCCCTGACCCGTAAAGAAGTACATCAAAGTCTGCGAAAGTTTCCCGTCGAGGCAATTAAGGTGACTGCCGGCATCTACTGGCATGCCCTCAAGCTGAAGTTGAAGGGCGCACCTTTCTACACTCACCCGGACAAACTGTCCGCAGACGCACCGGCCCACAAGCGGGGCGCTCAGGACGCGGGTCTGGAAGTCTCCAGCACCGACGCCAGCAACAATAAACGTGGAAGGGTAAGTTCATGGAGAACCTGAATACCTCGATACCGTCGGCCAGCGAGTCCGTCGGCGGTAAGTCACTGCTCAGCCGTGTTGCACGGAGCCTGGTTGTCCAACAGCTCAATCAGCTGGAGGCAGGATTGTTAACGGTTCGGGAGCCCGGCTATGAGGACATGGTTTTCGGTGACGGCGACACCCGCCACCCCGCCGCGGAACTGATCATTCACGATCACAGCACCTGGCGTGACCTGCTGACTGGCGGCAGTATCGGCGCCGCCGAGGCGTTTGTCAGCGGCGATTGGTCGTCGCCAGATCTGGTCGCCCTGCTGCGGTTCTTTACCCGGAACGTGGACCGGATGAACGCGTTTGAGGACCGATTCGCCTGGTTCACCAAGCCTGCACTGAAAGGCCTGCACTGGCTGAACCGCAATACCCGGGAAGGTTCCCGCAAGAACATCAGCGCCCACTACGATCTGGGCAACGATCTGTTCGAACGTTTCCTCGATCCGACCATGATGTACTCGTCGGCGATCTACCCGACCCCAGAGGCCACCCTGGACGAGGCGGCGGTACACAAGCTCGACACCATCTGCCGCAAACTGGACCTGAAACCGGGTGACCGGGTGATGGAGATTGGCACCGGCTGGGGCGGTTTTGCCATCCACGCCGCCAAGCATTACGGCTGCCACGTCACCACCACCACCATCTCCCGCGAGCAGCTGGAACTGGCCAAGGCCCGTGTTCGCGAGGAAGGCCTGGATCAGAAGATCACGCTGCTGTTCGACGATTACCGGGATCTCGAGGGACAGTTCGACAAACTGGTCTCCATCGAGATGATAGAAGCGGTGGGACCTGAATACCTGGACAGTTACATCGCTCAGGTCAGCAAGCTGCTCAAGCCCGATGGCCTGGCGCTGATTCAGGCGATCAACATGCCCGAGCAGAGATACGCGCGTGCCTTGCGCAACGTCGATTTTATCCAGCGCTTCATCTTCCCAGGCAGCTTCATCCCCTCTTTCGGCGCCATCCTCGAATCGGTGCGCAGCCACAGCGACATGGTGCTGACCCATGCCGAAGACATTGGTTTCCACTACGCCCGCACCCTGCGCGACTGGTGCCAGCGCTTCATGGCCCAGGCGGAAGACCTGGACCGGGATGGCTACGACCTCGCCTTCCGGCGCCTGTGGCAGTTCTATTTCGCCTACTGCGAGGCCGGGTTCAGCGAGCGGGCCATTGGGGTTTCCCAGATCGTGCTCGCCAAACCCGGCAACAAGCGCAACAACATCCTGAGCCTATGATTCGCTCGGAAACGGCCCGCAACGTCGTCAACTTTGTCGTGTTTCAGGTCGGGTGGCTGCTCTGCGTGATGTACCCGGGTCTGATTGCCGTGGCCGCAGTGCTGGTGTTCCTGCTGGTGCATTTTGTGCTGGTGAGTCAGCACCGGCTGAGCGAACTGCAGTTCATTGGTCTGGGCACGGTATTGGGCGCCGCGCTCGATTTGCTGTGGTTCCGCACCGGCGTTCTCGCCAGTACCGAGGGCGAAATCTTCTTGACCCCGCCCTGGCTGGTGGCGTTATGGGCCATCTTCATGACCACCCTTAACCACTCTTTGGGTTGGATTGGGCGCAAAGCGTGGCTGCCGTTTGTACTGGCCCCTATGGCAGGACCGTTTGCCTATTGGTCCGCCAGCCAATTGGGGGCCGTCACCCTACCCGCCCTGGTGCCATCTCTGGTTGCGCTCGCGGTGGGTTGGCTTGTAGTGTTTCCGTTATTGCTGTTTCTGCGAAATTCCCTTTATCCAGAGCTGCAACCATGACACGGAATTCGGTCAAAGCCGGCGTCGCCCGGCTTACCACTGCGACAGCCATCACCGCTCTGGCAACCTCGGCGATGGCGGCTGACATGGCGTTCACCGGTGCCGCTAAGACCGGCTCGGGACAGCTGTTGTACGAAGAGAGGCACGAGCTGGCCGGCAGTTGCCAGGACGGTGTGTTTCGGCCTCAGAACCACCAGATCCGTTACCACCGTGCCGACCAAACGAATCCCTTTGCCTCCAAAGACCTCACCTACCCGGATTCCCTGATACGGCCCACGGTCGACTTTGCGCAACCGGATTTCGACGAATCCCTGCGCATTGACTACCCCTCAGGTGAAGCCCTGAACGTTGCCTGGCGGACGCCAGCAGGCGAAACCAAGCGTTTCGAAGTGGCCCTTTCAGACGACCTGGTGGTCGACGCGGGATTTGACACCCTAGTGCGGCGCCATTGGGACACGGTCACCAGCGGCGGATCGGTGGATTTTCGCTTCCTGGCACCGACTCGGGGTAAGCATTACGAGTTTGTGCTGGAGCCGGTGCAGAATTCCCGGGTGGAGGCCGACTACACGCTGCAGATTCGGCCGACCGGCGTGGTGCTCCGCTTTCTGGTAGACCCCATTATTCTGGGATACAACAGCAACGGCGCGCTGACCGACTATTTCGGCCTGACCAACATCCGCAAGGATGAAGACAGCAATTACACCGCACACATCCGTTACACGGTGTCGAGCTACCCGGATTGCGAACTGACCCCCTAAATCCGTCGCCTCTGCCAAGGAATACCACCGCATTCAATGTGTTAAACTCCGTCCGGAGTCAACGCCGGAGTAATCACACCTATGATGTTTGTGTCGTTCAACGTCAACAGTATTCGCACCCGCCTGCATCAGCTCGAGGCGGTCATTGCCGAGCTCAATCCTGATGTCATTGGCTTGCAGGAGACCAAGGTCCGGGATGAAGAATTCCCGGAAGAGGCCATTCGCGAATTGGGTTACCACGTGCACTTTCACGGCCAGAAGACTCACTACGGGGTTGCCCTGCTGTCGAAGGCGGCCCCGGAACGGGTGATCAAGGGTTATCCTTCCGATGACGACGAAGCCCAGCGCCGATTGATCACCGGCCAGTTCACCGTCAACGGCGAGCAGCTGACCGTCATCAACGGTTATTTCCCCCAGGGCGAGAGCCGTGACCACCCGGTGAAATTTCCGGCCAAGGAAAAATTCTATGCCGACCTGATGGCATACGTGGACGAATTGAAGCAGCAGAACGGCCACTTGCTGATCATGGGTGACATGAACATCTCCCCTACCGACAAGGACATTGGCATTGGCGCCGACAACGCCAAGCGCTGGCTGCGAACCGGAAAATGCAGCTTTCTGCCAGAGGAACGAGAGTGGCTTGGTCAAGTGGAAGCCCGGGGGCTGACCGACGTGTTCCGCCACCTGCACCCGGACGAGGCTGACACCTTCAGCTGGTTCGATTACCGGAGCAAGGGCTTCGAGCGGGAGCCCAAGCGCGGCCTGCGCATCGACCTGATCATGGCCAGCGATAGCCTGCTCCCGAAAGTCAGCCAGGCCGGTGTCTCCTACGATATTCGCGCCATGGAACGTCCTTCGGATCATTGCCCAGTTTGGGCCACCTTCGATCTTTGACACCGGACTGGGCGCGATATGACAAAAATCAAAACTCGCGACCGCGTTCTGAACACCAGTCTGGTGCTGTTCAACAGTCTGGGTGAACCGAACGTGACCACCCTGCTGATCTCAGATGAGATGGACATCAGCCCGGGCAACCTTTACTACCACTTCAAGAGTAAAGGCGACATTGTCGAGGAACTGTTTGGGCGCTTCGAGGAGGAAATGCTGGACCTTCTGGCGGTGCCGGAGGATGTCGATATCAGTCTGGACCAGCAGAGCTTTTTCCTGCATCTGCTGTTCGAAACCGTGGCCCGCTATCGGTTTATCTACCAGGATCTGGTGAATGTGCTCTCACGTTATGACCAGTTGCAAACTCGTTTCCGCCGTTTGCTGAAAAAGAAAACCGAGGCGTTTCGGGTCATCTGCGAGAGTTTTCGGCGCCAGGAGAAAATGGCGATCGATGGTGAGCAACTTGATTCATTATGTGAGCAGCTAACCCTAACCGCTTGTTACTGGGGCAGTTTTGATACGCTTTCACACTTGGATGATCGGGATTCAGTGGATCCCGGCCGAGGCGTGTACCAGATGATGCACCTGATCATTCCCTACCTCGGGGAGGACGAACAGACCGAAGCCCGGCTGGTCAGTCGAGACTATTTGTGACTTGTAAAGCCTTACGGTTTGCGTCGTCACGGAGCCGGCTCGGGCCGACTCCGTCGGAAATCGGGCTTACTCTTCTTCGTCTTTGCCGCGTTTGCCCCGCAGGCGTACCAGCTCGGTCTCCAGCGCCGCAATCCGCTGCTCCAGCGCCTCGATTTCCTCTCGACGATGGATCCCCAGACGCCGCAGGGCTCCGGAAACCCGCTCATCAAACATGGTCTCCAGTTTGTCCCAGGTGCCCGTCGCCCGCTCGCGCACACCACCGACCCGGTCTTCGACGGTCTTGATCTGCTTCTCGACCACACCGCGGGTCTTGCTTTCGAGTTGTTCACCTTCCTGCACCAAACGGTCGAAAAACCGGCCGGTGTCTTCCTCGGCCTTGGTGTAGGCCCCCAGGCCAGCCAGCCAGATCTGACGCGCCGAATCTTTGATTTTCGCGGCCAGTTGCGGATCGTTCTCCGGCTTTTTGTCTTGCTCGTCGGACATTCTAAAACCTCAGGGGAAGAAAATTTTTGGTTACGCTTGATTATATTACACCCGGTCGGCAATTTCAGTCGGGCTGCGAGCCGCACCAGAAAAGGGCGCAGTATAAACAGGCATTCAATATGACAAAATGTTTTGAAACGAAATTCGCCCCGACTTGAAGTGTTTAAAATATAGACAATACTTCCCTATACCGGCGTCCCTGCTGACGCCGGTTTGTCTGGAAGTCTTTCATGGATACTACTCGCACGCCTCTGCCCGGCACCTATGCCGGGCTTTTTTTTGCCCGCCCGGCGCGTCAGAATATGCTTATCGCATTTGCTTATATGTCTTGGAGAAACCCATGATCGACGTTGCCTGGAGCAATTTCACACCCTGGAGCGCCCTGGCTGGCGGCCTGCTCATTGGTCTTGCCGCCGCCCTGTTTCTGTTACTGAACGGGCGCATCGCCGGCATCAGCGGCATTCTCGGTGGACTGCTTACGCCGAGCCGGGGCGACGCACTCTGGCGGCTGGCTTTCCTGGCTGGCCTGATTGGCGCGCCTGCGGCTTGGCTCCTGGTCACGGAACTGCCGCCGATCGAAATCAAAGCCGGCTACCCAGCAATCGTCATCGCCGGCCTGCTGGTAGGCCTGGGTACCCGCTACGGCTCCGGATGCACCAGCGGCCATGGCGTGTGCGGGCTGTCCAGACTGTCAAAGCGCTCGCTGGTGGCGACCTTGAGCTTTATGGCTGCCGGCTTTGTAACTGTCTACCTCATTCGCCATGTCCTGGGGGTCTGATGCCATGAAACATATCCTCGCATCTCTCGGTGCCGGCCTGGTATTTGGAATAGGGCTCATCGTGTCCGGCATGGCCAATCCCGAGAAGGTTCTCGGATTCCTGGATCTTGCCGGCCTCTGGGACCCGTCCCTGGCGTTGGTGATGGCCGGCGCTATCCTGGTGGGCGTTGGCGCCTTTGCCGTGGCCCGACGGCGAACACTGTCTTTCCTCGGTTTGTCGATGAAACTCCCGACCAACACCCAAATTGACAAACGCCTGGTGCTCGGAGGCCTCAGCTTCGGTGCTGGCTGGGGCATTGCCGGCTTCTGCCCTGGCCCCGGCCTGGTAGCCCTGGGCGCTGGCGAGGCCAAGGCAGCGGTGTTCGTTGCTGCGATGATCGCAGGCATGGCGTTGTTCGAGCTGATCGAACGCCATCGGCAAAAACTTCAGAGTACACCGCGCTGATTCCACGGCCCCTCTGACAGGCGCGTCGGTGTGTGCGATCATATCGCCAGATCCGAATAATGCGTTTCTGGAGATGTACCCATGGAAATCAGAAAGATCGATGACACCATTTCAGTGGCACCGCAAATTACCGTCGACGACGTCGCGGAAATAGCCCGGCTTGGTTATAAAACCTTGGTGGCCAACCGTCCGGACCACGAGGAATTCGGCCAGCCGGCCATGGCGGACATCGAAGCGGCTGCCCGGGAACAGGGCTTGACCTGGGTGTTCATGCCGGTGGAATCCGGCAATATCACCGACCACGACATCGACCAATTTGCCCCGATGATCCGTGACGCAGACAAACCCGTATTGGCTTTCTGCCGCTCGGGAACCCGCTGCACTGTGCTGTGGGCCCTGAGTGCCGCCCGGGAAATGCCGGCCCAGGAAGTGGTCTCCAAGGCCCGAAACGCGGGCTACGACATCAGCGGCCTGGCGCCCCGGATGGCACAGCAAGCAGGCAACCACTAAACCATCCAGCCGCAGTCACGTGAATCACCAGGAAAGACTCCATGCAGTTTAAAGGCACTGATAACTTCAGCCATCGCCAACCGGAGCGTATCGGCGTACTTGTTACCAACCTCGGCACACCCGATGCCCCGACCCCCTCGGCACTGCGCCGTTACCTGGCTGAATTTCTGTCAGACCCTCGGGTCGTCGAGTTGCCACGCCCCCTGTGGTGGCTGATCCTGCACGGAATCATCCTGCGCATTCGGCCCCGGCGCAGCGCCAAGGCCTACGCCGGCGTGTGGCAGCCCGAAGGATCTCCGCTGCTGCTTCACACCGCCAAGCAGGCCGAAGGCATTCGCGAGGCGCTGAAGAAAAAATACGGTCCCAACGTGGTGGTCGGCTTTGCCATGCGTTATGGCAATCCGTCCATTTCAAAGGTATTGGACGAAATGCAGGACCAAGGCGTCCGCAAGCTGCTGGTGCTGCCCCTTTACCCCCAGTATTCCGCGTCCACCTCGGCGTCCACTTTCGATGCAGTCGCCACGGATTTCGCCAAACGCCGCTGGCTCCCGGATATGCGCTTTGTCTCTCACTATCCGGACTTCCCGCCCTACATCGAGGCCATGGCCCGACACATCGAGGCGCACTGGGCCAACCACGGCCGCAATGACAAGTTGGTATTCTCCTACCACGGCGTACCCCTGAAGTATCTGCTCAAGGGTGATCCCTACCATTGCGAATGCCACAAGACCTCACGCCTGCTGGCGGAGCGGTTGGGCTTGGGCAGCGACGATTACCTCACCACCTTCCAGTCCCGATTCGGTCGTGAGGAATGGCTGAAGCCCTATACCGACGAAACCTTGAAATCTTTGCCAGAAAAAGGCGTCAACTCGATTGACGTGTTCTGCCCCGGCTTTTCCTCTGACTGCCTGGAAACCGTGGAAGAAATTGACGAGGAGAATCGCGAGTACTTCATGGAAGCCGGCGGCAAGGCCTTCAGCTACATTCCAGCCCTCAACGCCACCCCGGGCCACATCGACGCCCTGGTCAAATTGATCGAGGACAACCTGCAGGGCTGGTCGGTACCGAAGAACGACGCTGACGAGCTGGCCCAGCGCCAGAACTTGGCGGACGAACGAAAAGAGGCAACCTACCCCGGTCGGGATTTGTAAAACGGGCAAGCTTCAGATGAGTGCTTCAAGCCCCTGATTTCTGCTTGGACGACCGACTGGCGGTCTGACTTAAACTGGCAAGTCTGAGGGCGAGGCGGTCCGGCAGCGTCCCGCAGAAACCTTTTACCCAATGCCCCATCGGTTTTTCAGCAAAGCGATAGATTAAATAGGAAAAAACAAGCGCCGAAGCCAGGGCCACCACCACAGCAAATCCCTCACTTAAACTCGAGAGCGGCCCTTCGATCAGGTTTTGCCCCGCCCGGTTGTGTATCAGATAGAGGGGGTAAGTAATCCCTCCGGCGACCAAGACCCATTTAGCCTCTTGTAGCCGGACTCGCCCCATCGCTATGGAAATGAGAACAAAGGCGCTCACTGCCAGAAGTGTCGTTGATATCAAAACATCCAAAGTATCTGGATTGCTAATGAACCCACCGGCCGATAAATAATTGCGAATGACGCCAAGAATCATTGCTGAGCCGAAAACGGCAATGTTGAACAATTCCGGGCCATGTACCCGCATGTGATAGATCGCCACGCCCATAATGAAAAAGGGCGACCAGGCTGGTGAAATAAACCAGCCCATAAACGAAGGCTGTTCAGTGAAAAGGTGCAAAGCCGAAAGCAAGAGCCAAGCCGATAGCCAAATGCGAATTTTCTGGAAAGCACCAAATAACACCAACAAAAACACGCAAGCGTAGAACTTGAGCTCGGCCTTGAGAGTCCAATACACCACATCAAGGTCTGAATGACCCAGATACTCGTTTAGCAAGGTCATGTTCGCGAGGATGCGCGACAAAGAAAACCGCTCTCCCGCCAAGAAATAACAAGCTACCACTGTGAACAGGACACATACCCAAAGCCCGGGGTACAAGCGGGCAAATCGCGACACGGCAAATTGATACGCAGAACGACCGTCGGTCGAGAGTGAAATGACGAACCCGCTGATCATAAAAAAGACAGGGACACCAAGGTAGCCAAATTTGGTCACCTCGGTGAGTAAGCCGAATTGATCCGGGGTTTTTGCGGTGAAGTGGTAGAGGACAACCCCCAACGCTGCAAAGAATCGGAACAAGTCCAGGGCGAAAAGCCGGTCGGCATTGGGGTCCATTTACAAATCCTTTTGCGAACGGATGATCTACGGTTCCGAAATTCAGCGTCCACCAAGACTGCGTGGCAACTAGGAGCCATTGTCCAGGTGTTACATAAATCTTACACCATCAAAGCGCTCTCGAATGAACGCCTGGCACACACTTTCGGACAATGATAAAAACCAGAGGAAATCTTCCGAGCCAACATTACGCAGCAGAAGTGCTTTCTGATTTAGTTGGATCAAATGAGAAGAGAGAGAAGGAGGCGAGGCCTGGGGCCCGAGAAGGAGGAAAAATGGCGGTGGGCCAGGGATTCGAACCCCGGGAAGGCTATTAACCTTCGGCGGTTTTCAAGACCGCTGCATTCAGCCACTCTGCCAGCCCACCGTTTTTCCATTGCTGCCCTTGCGACAGCGGGGAGCATGATACCGGATTTGCCCGTGCTGTCAACGCCCATCCCCAAAGCCTCTGAATTTTCTAACATTACCGCCTTTTAATGAAATCCTCAGCCCAGTTTCGTGTCGTAACCGATTGAAAGTTGCGATTCTGACACTATGATAGGAATCAGTATCCAGACGCTATCAACGGAGAAAACAATGGAAGACAGACGATTCGGCGTTCAGAACAATCAGGGTGCTTATTCAGCTTCCCAGACTGAGCGCGCGACTACCGGTATCAGTGCCGATGCCATGAACGTGCTGCGCAACACCTACATGCTGCTCGGCATGACTCTGGCGTTCTCAGCGCTTACCGCCTTCCTGAACATGAACGGTACGCACCCCGGCTTTTTGATCACTATCGTGGGCTACATTGGCCTGCTGTTCGCTACTTATAAGCTTAAGAACAGCCCCTGGGGTATCGTGACCACCTTCGCCCTGACCGGCTTCATGGGTTACACCCTGGGTCCGATCATCGGCGCCTTCGTGGCTGCTGGCGCGTCTCAGATCGTCGCTCAGGCCCTGGCTCTGACAGCCGTTGCCTTTGTCGGCCTGTCCGCCACCGCGATCATCACCAAGAAGGACTTCAGCTTCCTGTCCAGCTTCCTGACTGCTGGTGCCTTCGTCTTGATTGGTGCGATGCTGCTGGCCTTCTTCATGGAAAGCTCTGTGCTGCAGCTGGCCGTGTCTGCAGGCTTCACGATCTTCGCTTCGATCATGATCCTGTTTGAGACCAGCCAGATCATCAAGGGCGGCGAGCGCAACTACATCATCGCCACCGTTGGCCTGTACGTGTCGATTTACAACCTGTTCGTGAGCCTGCTGCACCTGCTGTCGGCTTTCAGCGGCGACGACTGAGCCCAGGCTCACCAAACCGCACCAGGAACCCCGGCGCTTGCCGGGGTTTTTGCTTTCGGTAAACTGAAAACATTCCGGCAAGACGCGCAGACATGACTGAATCCAAGGCTCAATCCTTTACCCTGGTGATTACCGGCGCCCCCTACTCGTCCCAGGCGCCGCAAACCGCGTACGGCTTTGCCAAAGCCCTGGTCGCCGCAGGCCATACCATTGACCGTGTATTCCTCTACGGTGATGGCGTACACCTTGCTTCCGCCCTGGTGTCGCCACCCTCTGACGAACCGCACTGGCCCAAGAATTGGGCGGCGTTTCTAGACGAGCACGGCGTGGCTGGTGTCGCCTGCATCGCCTCCGCCCTCAGACGGGGCCTGGTGGATGAAAGTGAGCAGAAACGCCACCAACTGTCCGCCAGCAATGTATTGGCACCCTTCAGCATCGCCGGCCTCGGAGAGTGGGTAGAGGGCAACATGCAGTCCAGCAAAACTATCTACTTCCATGCGGGAGACTGACCATGGGCATGCTCATCATCATTGATCAGCCCCCATACGGTGGCTGGGCCGGACGGGAAGCGCTGGACATGGCATTTGCGCTGGCAGCGTTCGACCAGCCGGTGAGCCTGCTGTTCAGCGGCGCCGGTGTGAACTGGCTGCGGAAAAACCAGAAAACCGGGAGCATCGAGCAGAAATCCCTGGAGAAAAACCTGGGCGCCGCGGCCATTTTCGGCATTGAAACCATCATGGCCGACCGCGAGGCCTGCCAACGCTACAACCTGGACACCGGCGATCTCATTGACGGCGCTGTGCTGGCCGACGCCAACGCTGAGTTGTTGGCCCAATACTCCCAGACCGCATTCGCTGGCTGAACACCAAACCGGAATAGCTGTAATGACCTCACTGCATACCTTGCACATTTTGAACAAGACCCCGGACCATCCCCGCTTCAGTGAATGCATGGGCACGCTGGGGCCTGACGATGCCCTGGCACTGACCGAAAACGGCGTGCTGGGCGTCTCGGCTTCGGCCAATCTGAAGCAATTCCGGGTGTACGCGCTAGAGCCGGATCTTGAGGCCCGAGGCCTGGCAGACCAAAAGCTCCACGCAAAAACCATTGACTACGCCGACCTGGTCAACCTGACCCTGCAGGCCGAGCGCGTGATCAGTTGGTGACCCATGACGACATCTATGCCTGACATAAACAACGAGGGATTTCTGGAGGACGCCTGGGCCTGGTCACCAGACATTGCCGTGGCATTGGCCGCCGAAGACGGCGTCGAACTAGAGGAAAATCACTGGGAAATCATCAATTTTCTCAGAGATTTTTATAAGGAACATGAAATTTCACCACCCTCCAATCGGCTGTTTGTGAAGGCGGTTAAGGAGGCCATGGGCGAGGAAAAGGGCAACAGCATCTATTTGATGCAACTGTTCCCTGGCACGCCCGCTAAGACCGCTTGCCGTATCGCCGGCCTGCCCCGCCCGACGAATTGCCTCTGACGCCTAGTCGGTCGGGGAATCGGGCGGTCGGCGATCGGGGCTGGACTTGCGCGCGAGGTCATCGGCATTGCCGAGAAAGCTGCTTAGGCCGTTTTCAAACAGCCCAGACCCAAACTTCAGGAATTGCCGCGTGGACTCCTTGACCGTGCCATCCAGCGCGCTCTCCGGCAGGTCTCGAATCACCTCAGACACACCGCGCTTAACCCCACGGGTCACCCTCGGCTCAATGTCCTGGGTGGCGGCAATCAACTCCTCGACCTTGCGGTCGAGATAGGGCCTAGCCACCAGGCGCCAGAATCCCAGCAACACCAGGGCGACCGCCACCGCCGTTGCCAGTACCTGTAGAGCAATTTCTGTCCAAGCCGACACGGGTTCTCCTCCCTGCTCTTGCCCTGGCCGCCGATCAGCCGCTCAGGGACACAAACGAATAAAACTGGACGAAACCGGCGAGCGCACCAAACAACCCGCCCACCAGCATCAGCCGAAACTCTTCCTCCCGAAACGCCGGCCGCAGGATGTCCTGGAATTCACGAGGGCCCAGGGCACGCATCTGACCAGACAGGACTTCGGCAACCACCGGTGCGCGCTCGCGATTGAAAGCTGGGTCTCCGAAAACCTCCTGACTCGCATATACCGCTTTCTGGTTCATCGCCTTCTTCAATTCCGTGTAGCCAGCCATGCCCACCGTGACCTGCGCGGTAAGCTTCATCACTACCGAGTTATCCAGCAACGGCCGCAGGTGCTTCTGGATGATGGCCCGGGTTCGGTCGGCCCGTTCGCCATTCAGCATTGCATCAGCCACTTTCTCAACGGTGATCAGCTCTTCGGCCACCAGCTTGGCCCAGACATCGCTGATTTCCGATTGTCGGCGCAGAAACAGGCCCTGGACCCGCCAAAACAGGATTCTGCGAGGCTCCAGCGGCGCGAAAATCAGGTTGATGGCCAGCCAATTGGTGACAAAGCCGATGGCGAAGCCGCCGAGCGGCAGCAACCAGGGCTCCGGATAGCGGGTCCAGAGTGGCACCAGGGCCGCCCCGAGGATGCCGCCAATAACCGCGCCCCGATTGATCACCGAGCGCAGCTCCACCGAGCCTGCCTGCTGAAAGATGCGGTTCATCAGGTCCGGGTGGTGACGCAGCTCCCGGCTGAGCAACGCCTTGAGGTCGACCAGATCGTCCAGATCGTCGCCGAAATCCTCTACCAGCTCCTCAATCCGCGACGGTAGCTGCGCCCTCGCCCACTGGTAGATCCGGTTCTTCACGAACATTGGAAGATTGTCCCAGAGCACCGGCTGAATCTCGTACATGACCTCGTCGATGTATTCATCAAGCCGCGGCGTCACCTGGGACACCACCTGCTCTACAATCCGCTGGGGCTCCAGCTGCTGGTACACCGATTGGAGATCCCCGAATTGCTGCAGCGTACGATCGATACAGATGTGAGCCATCTTCTCGGCTTTGCGAGGTATCACACCCTGCCAGCCAAACAGGCCGACGCCAACGAACTGCACCGGATAAAACGACATCTGGATGGCGAGCCAGTTGGTGAACCAGCCCACCATGGCAGCCACTATGGGCAAGGAAAGCAGCGCAAGATCGAACAAGAGAGTCCCCGAAGACTAATGTGGCGTTGGCAACGA
>JBPEXK010000287.1:0-8474 GCA_052031745.1 Marinobacter sp.
TCGTGGCTTTCCTCGAACTCTGCCCGCTGCTTGTCGTTCATGGCGCCGTACACGAACTCCCGGGTCTGTTCCGGGGTCAGGGCGTTCTTGGTCACCGGCAGCACTTTCCCGTTCACTTTCATGCTGGGCGGTACCCCAGCGGTGATGAACAGGTCCGAACCGCCCTTGTCGACCATCAGACGAAGCAGCTTTTCAAATTCCATACGAGTACCTGTGGTGTTTCTTGGTTCTTGTTAGTCGCAGATAAAAACCGTGGCCGATCAGAAGTTGTCCGGCATCTTGGCCTTGGCGCGGGCCGCTTCCCGGGAGATCAGTCCTTTCTGCAGCAGGCGCTCCAGGCACTGATCCAGGGTCTGCATGCCGAGCGAGCCACCGGTCTGAATTGAGGAGTACATCTGGGCGATCTTGTCTTCCCGAATCAGGTTCCGGATCGCCGAGGTACCAATCATGATTTCGTGGGCCGCAATCCGGCCGCCACCCATCTTCTTCATCAGGGTCTGGGAGATAACCGCCTGCAGGGATTCCGACAGCATCGAGCGGACCATGGATTTTTCTTCCGCCGGAAATACGTCCACCACCCGGTCGATGGTCTTGGCCGCCGAGGTGGTGTGCAGGGTGCCGAACACCAGGTGACCGGTTTCCGCGGCGGTCAGCGCCAGACGGATGGTCTCCAGGTCCCGCAGCTCGCCCACCAGGATGATGTCGGGGTCTTCCCGCAGTGCCGAGCGCAGCGCTTCGTTAAAGCCGAGGGTGTCACGGTGCACTTCCCGCTGGTTCACCAGGCACTTCTTGGATTCGTGCACGAATTCGATCGGGTCCTCGATGGTGAGGATGTGCTCGTAGCGGGTGTCGTTGATGTAGTCCATCATCGCCGCCAGGGTGGTGGACTTACCGGAACCGGTAGGCCCGGTCACCAGCACCAGCCCGCGGGGAACCGAGGAGATATCCTTGAACACCTGACCCATGCCCAGGTCTTCCATGGTCAGGACCTTCGAGGGGATGGTCCGGAACACCGCGCCGGCGCCCCGATTCTGGTTAAAGGCGTTAACACGGAAACGGGCAACACCGGGCACCTCAAAGGAAAAGTCGGTTTCCAGGAATTCCTCGTAGTCCTTACGCTGCTTGTCGTTCATGATGTCGTAGATCAGCCCGTGCACCTCTTTGTGCTCCATGGGCGGCAGGTTGATACGACGCACATCACCATCGACGCGGATCATCGGCGGCAAACCGGCAGACAGGTGCAAGTCGGACGCACCCTGTTTGGCCGAGAAGGCAAGCAGTTCAGTAATATCCATAGGAATCCTCGGAAGGCTTTTTCTTTTATCCCGGTAGCATCGGTCCGGCGGATTTCCCGGCGCGGTTCACTTGGCATTTCAGTGACCTGCGGGTAACGTGTCACCGTATCTGGTGACGGACCGAACGTGGCGAACTCACACTATGAGCAGCATAGCAGACAACATCGGGAGCGTAACCCGACGCATACAAAAAGCAACATTGGCGGCGGGCCGCGGCTCAGGCTCTGTGCGCCTGCTGGCCGTGAGCAAGACCCGACCCGCGGACGACCTGCGCCAGGCCATTCATGCCGGGCAAATGGCTTTCGGCGAGAACTACCTCCAGGAAGCGCTGGAGAAGATCGAAGCCCTGGCTGACGTGCCGGAGCTCGACTGGCATTTCATCGGGCCCATCCAGTCCAATAAGACCCGCCAGATTGCCGCCGCCTTCTCCTGGGTGCACAGCGTCGATCGCCTCAAGATTGCCCGTCGTCTGAGCGAACAGCGGCCCACGAACCTGCCGCCATTGAATATCTGCCTGCAGGTCAATATTAACGAGGAAGACAGCAAGACCGGCTGCACCCTGGATGAGTTGCCGGAGCTGGTGGCTGCAGTAGGCGAACTGCCACAGCTGTCCCTGCGGGGCCTGATGGCGATTCCGGATCCGGACCAGCCGGAGGCGGATCTGCGCCTGAGTTTCCGTCGCCTCGCCCGGGCGCTGCACGAGCTGAAGGCACAACACCCGGACGCGGGCCCGCTCGACACGCTGTCCATGGGCATGTCCGGGGACCTGGAGATGGCCATCGCCGAAGGCGCCACCTGGGTGCGCGTAGGCACTGACGTGTTTGGTGCCCGCCCGGCAAAGAGCTGAAACAGGCGGATCCTGTTATGATCAGGTCCGGACGTTAAACCGATCAACCGCTGGAGTGACACTTGAGCACATCACCAACCATCTCATTCATTGGCGCCGGCAATATGGCCAGCGCCATCATCGGCGGCATGCTGGACAACGGCTACCAGGCCGCCAACATCTGGGTCAGCGCGCCGGATGATGGCCACCTGCAATCCATTCGCAAGAAGTTCGGGGTCAGTGTCACCACCGACAACCGCTACTGCGCCCAGCAGGCGGACATGGTGGTGCTGGCGGTGAAGCCCCAGGTGATGGCCGACGTGTGCCGAGACATAGCGCCGGTGGTGCAGAACACCCGCCCGCTGATGGTGTCGATCGCTGCGGGCCTGACCGCGGAAACCCTGGACGAATGGCTGGCCGGCGGTCTGCCGCTGGTGCGAGTGATGCCAAATACCCCGTCCCTGGTCGGCAAGGGAGCGGCCGGATTGTTCGCCAATGCCCAGGTCAAAGACGCGCAAAAGACGATGGTGCAGTCGGTGTTCGAAAGCATCGGCTCGGCGCTGTGGGTGGAAGATGAAAACCTGCTGCACGCGGTTACTGCCCTCTCAGGCAGTGGCCCGGCTTACTTCTTCCTGATGCTCGAGGCGCTCGAGGAAGCCGCGGTGGATGCCGGCATCGCTTCCGACACCGCCCGGGAACTGGCAATCCAGACCATGGCCGGCGCCGCGGAAATGGCGGCCCGCAGCGAACACGATCCGGGCCAGCTGAAGCGCAACGTCATGTCCCCCGGTGGCACCACCGAACAGGCCATCAATACCTTCGAGGCCGGCGGCCTGCGCGATTTGGTGCGCAAGGCTTACGGTGCGGCGTTCAAACGCTCGGAAGAAATGGCCAGCGAACTGGCAGGCAAACAGTAACCGATAACGGAGACACGGCTTCATGCTGGCAGACATCCTGATTACGATCCTGCTCATTGCATCCACCTTTTATATGACCATCGTGCTGCTGCGGTTCCTGCTGCAACTGGCCCGTGCCGATTTCTATAACCCGATTTCTCAATTCGTGGTGAAGGCCACCAACCCGCCCCTGCGCCCGTTGCGCAAATTCATCCCCGGCTGGGGAGGCGTCGATGGCGCGTCCCTGGTGCTGGCGGTGGCGATTCAGGCGATCACCTTTTTCCTGATCCTGATCACCCTGAACGGCGGCATTCCGGCGTTTAACCCGGTCACCCTGCTGGTGTGGGCGGTGCTGAATGTGCTGGATCTGATCGTGAAGATCTACTTCTGGTCGGTCATCGCCGTGGTGGTGGTGAGCTGGATCGCCCCAGGCAGCGGCCACCCGGCAATTCAGCTGGTGGCCCAGATCACCGAGCCGGTGATGCGTCCGGTGCGCAACATCATGCCGTCCATGGGCGGGCTGGACCTGTCGCCGATCATCGTGTTTCTGATCCTGAACGTGATTTCCGTGGTGATCGAGCACATGAAGATGGCCGCCGGGCTGGGTTCCATCGGCCTCGGACTGTAAACCAGGTCTCAATAATACATTTCGTAACAGTTTTCGACGAAAGCCAAAATCCTGAAGCTGCAGAGTCATCACTATGATTTTGCAGCTTTTTTATTGCACTTCCTGCCGATGTAGACGACAGTCTAAGAAACCCCGGCGTTCCAAGCGGCGGGGAAATGGATAGTATTACCGGTAATTAATCCACCCTTTGGAGCAGGGTGCCGAATAGACCCGGCAGTCGCGCAGAAGGCCCGGTAGTCGCGCAGAAGGAAAGTTCAATGAACCAGCAGGGAACCCTGTCTCAGCAGGTAGAGGCATATCACAACTGGAAGAAAGAGCTGATCCGGCAGATTGGCCGGTACCGGTTGTGGCTGCAGGACAACAACCTGTTCTCGGACGACGTCAGCACCCGGATTCGCCACGGCCTGGAACTGCTGATCGAGGACGAGCTGACCATTGCCTTCGTCGGCGAATACTCCCGGGGCAAGACCGAACTGATCAACGCCCTGTTCTTCTCCGAATACGGCCAGCGCATGCTGCCGTCTCAAGCCGGGCGCACCACCATGTGCCCGACCGAGCTGTTCTTCGACCGCAACGCGAACCAGAATTACCTCCTGCTGCTGCCCATCGAGACCCGCACCGGTGACCTGTCCCTGCAGGAGCTGCGCAAGCAGCCGGAGCGTTGGGTCAAGCATGACCTGGACGAGCGCAATCCGGAAGTCATGCGCGAGGTGCTGGCGGAAGTGGCGCGGGTCAAGAGCGTGCTGCCAGACGAAGCGCGCAAGCTGGGCTTCGACGAGGACATGTTGGAGCATGACCGCAACAACCCGGGCCAGGTCCTGGTGCCGGCCTGGCGCAACGCCCAGATCAGCATCCGCCACCCGCTGTTCGAACGTGGCCTGCGCATCCTCGACACGCCGGGCCTGAACGCACTCGGTTCCGAGCCCGAGCTGACCATCAGCATGCTGCCCAAGGCCCACGCGGTTATCTTTGTACTCAGCGCCGACACCGGAGTGACCGCCAGCGACCTGACCATCTGGAAAGACCACATCGACACCGAGCACGCCGACCACCGGGCCGGACGCTTTGCCGTGCTGAACAAGATCGACGTGCTGTGGGACGACCTGCAGGGTGACAAACACACCGAAGACGCCATCGCCCGGGTGCGTGAATACACCGCCGACCATCTCGGCATCCGCCAGCACGACGTGATCCCGCTGTCCGCCAAACAGGGCCTGGTCAGCCGGGTCCGCCAGGACGACGCACTGTTCGAGCGTTCCAACATCGGCCACCTGGAACAGCTGATCATCCAGCGCATCCTGATGCACAAGGAACAGCTGATTACCCAGAGCCTGATCAACGATCTGCTGGGCATGCTGCAGAACAGTCAGGCAGCCATGCAAACCCGACTGGAGGCGCTGCAGGAAGAACTGGCGGCCTGCTCCGGCACCACCATGGACAAGGCCGCGCTGGCACGGCTGGCGGACCGCGCCCAGAAAGACTACGACTTCTACTACAAGAAACTGATCACCCTGCGCTCCAGCCGACGTCTGATGGATTCCCAGGGCGACCTGTTGAAGCAGCTGGTCAGCGAAAAACGCTTCGAGGAACACGCTAACCGGATTCGCCAGTCCATGACCAAGAGCTGGACCACGGCCGGCATGAACCGGGCCATGGACCAGTTCTTCGAATTGCTCGAAAGCGATCTCACCAACCTGCTCAGCGAGGGCCGGCTGGCGGAGAAAATGGTCGGTGCCATCTACCGGCGTTATAACGAAGATTCCCGGGCCCGGCACCTGGAGCCCATCCCCCTGCGCGCCGGTCGCCATGTGATCGCCGTGCGGGAGTTGCGCAAGAAAGCGCGCCGGTTCCGGATCAGCCCGAAAAACCTGCTCACCGAACAGTCGCTGCTGGTGCGCCGGTTCTTCAACGTGATGGTGGGCGAGGCCCGAACCCTGCACAGCCGCGTCCGCTCGGACGTGGAGCGCTGGCCCCACGAGGCCCTGCTGCCAATCATGCAGTATTCCATGGAGCAGAAGCAGCTGCTGGAGCACCAGATCCGCCGCCTACGGGACATGGTGCGCAGCGACCGCGATGGCCGCGCCGAACGGGAGCGCCTGCAGAACACCATTTCCGACCTGGGGCGCCAGCTGGAATTGGCCGACGCCATGCATCGGCAGATCCGCAAGCCTGCCCCGACCCTGATCCAGCAAAAAGTGGTCAACATTTCCGGGGCCATCTGAGCCCCGCCGATCGCCGCCTGCCAGCGGTTGCAGCCATCACGGCCCGGCTTTAAACTGCTGGGCTGGCAATGGCCATGTCATTGCTTTTCCAGACACTTACAACTCAGACCAGGAACCTGTCGCGCCAATGCCCGATTCCCTGCCTGCGGATTCTGTCGGACTCGTTGCCCCGCAGACACTGCATTTTGACACGCCCATCGAGTTGGCTTGTGGTCAGGCCCTGGACAGCTATGACCTGGTGATCGAAACCTACGGCCAGCTCAACGCCGACGCCAGCAACGCCGTACTCATCTGCCACGCGCTCAGCGGCCATCACCACGCCGCCGGTTACCACTCGCCGGATGATCGCAAGCCTGGCTGGTGGGACAGCTGCATCGGCCCCGGCAAGCCCATCGACACCAACCGGTTTTTCGTGGTCAGCCTGAACAACCTGGGCGGCTGCCACGGCAGCACTGGCCCCAACAGCACCAACCCCGCCACTGGCAAACCCTATGGCCCGGACTTCCCGGTCGTCACCGTCGGCGACTGGGTCAAGAGTCAGGCCGTGCTGGCCGACCGCCTGGGCATCCAGTGCTGGGCCGCGGTGGTCGGTGGTTCCCTCGGCGGCATGCAGGCACTGCAGTGGAGCCTGGATTACCCGGACCGGCTCAAGCACTCGGTGGTGATCGCCTCCACCCCCCGGCTGACCGCCCAGAACATTGCCTTCAATGAGGTAGCCCGACAGGCCATCACCTCGGACCGGGAATTCAACGACGGCCGTTACTACGACATCGAAAAAGTGCCGCGGCGGGGTTTGATGCTGGCGCGCATGGTGGGCCACATCACCTACCTGTCCGACGCCTCCATGGGCGAGAAATTTGGCCGGGAATTGCGGGACCAGGCGTACAAGTTCGGTTACGACGCCGAGTTCCAGGTCGAGAGCTACCTGCGCTATCAGGGCGAGCGCTTCTCCGAGACCTTCGACGCCAACACCTATCTGCTGATGACCCGGGCGCTGGATTACTTCGACCCGGCCTACGATTATGGCGGCGACCTGGCCCAGGCGCTGGCCCATGCCCAGTGCGAGTTCCTGGTGCTTTCGTTCAGCACCGACTGGCGTTTTACCCCGGCCCGCTCCGAGGAAATGGTGAACGCCATGATTGCGGCCCGCAAGAAAGTCAGCTATTCAGAAATTGATGCCCCCTGGGGTCACGATGCCTTTCTGATTCCCACCCCCAGGTACACCGACATCTTCACCGCCTACATGGACCGCGTTGCTCGGGAGGTGGGCCAATGAGACCCGATCTCGAAATCATCCAGCAGTGGATCAAACCCGGCGATCACGTGCTCGACCTGGGCTGTGGCGACGGCACCCTGCTTGATTACCTGCAGCGGGAACGGGGCGCCAGCGGCTTTGGCCTGGAGATCAACCCGGAGCACATCACCACCTGCATGGGCCGCGGCGTGGCCGTGATCGAGCAGAACCTGGACACCCAGGGCCTGGGCAACTTCGACGACGGCAGCTTCGACACCGTGTTGATGACCCAGGCGCTGCAGGCGGTCCGGCGCCCGGACAAGGTGCTGGATGAGATGTTGCGCGTGGGTCGGGACGGCATCGTCACCTTCCCCAACTTTGCCCACTGGCGCTTGCGCTGGGGGCTGGCTCTGAGCGGGCGCATGCCCGAATCCGAGGCACTGCCGTATAAGTGGTACAACACCCCCAACATCCGGCTGTGCACGTTCAAGGATTTTGAGGCCCTGTGCCGCCAGAAGGGCATCCGCATCAAGAGTCGCCGGGTGGTCGACGGTCAGCACCAGAACAGCTGGCTGGCACGGTTGTGGCCAAATTTGCTGGGGGAAATTGCCATCTATCGCATCACACGGGAGAACGAGCAATGAGCATCACACAGCGTCTTGGTCGCTACGCCGTATCCACCATCACCGCGCTGGCCCTGCTGGCCTTGGCCGGGCAGGCCCATGCCGGCGGCAACAAGGATTTTGGCGATTACCGGGTGCACTGGAGCGTGCTGCCCAGCACCTTCATCGCCCCGGAAGTCGCCCAGGCCAACAACCTGCAGCGCAGCAAGGGCATTGGCGTGATCAACATTTCGATCATGAAGGAAAACGAGGACGGAACTCTGGCGCCAGTGAGCGGTCAGGTGGAAGGCAAGGTCACCAACGACATCCAGCAGGTACGTTTCCTCGGCTTCCGCCGCATCCAGGAAGGTGACGCGGTGTATTTCATCGCCGAGTACCAGTACAGCTCGGGCGAGCTGATGACCTTCAACATCACCGCGCGCCCCACCGGTGAGCAGCGCGACTTGCCAGTGCGCTTTGCCCACACACTGTTCAGCGATTGAGTCGATCCATGCCGGAAAAGATTGTCATAGCCAGCAACAACCGCGGCAAGATCGCGGAACTGACCGACCTGCTCGCGCCGCTGGACATGGCGCCCGTGGCCCAGGGCGAGCTGGGCGTCGGTGAGGCCGAAGAACCGGCGGTCACCTTCGTGGAGAACGCCATCCTCAAGGCCCGGCACGCGGCCCGGATCACCGGCTTGCCGGCCCTGGCCGACGACAGCGGGCTGGCGGTGGATTACCTGGGCGGCCAGCCCGGGGTACGGTCGGC
>JBPEXK010000288.1:0-3635 GCA_052031745.1 Marinobacter sp.
CGCACCCTGGATTTGATGCGGGCCCGCAAAGTGCGTCAGCACGCGGGGGAAGAGCACCTGGCACAGGTGGAGGATCAACGGGCCGGGCCTCTGGACGAGTCGCTGCGCAAGGCCGGAGCCACACAGCTGACCGGCTGTCTCGATGAACTGAGTAGCGACCAGCGGGACAGTATCTTGCTGTCGTACTACAAAGGGCTTACCCACGATGAGCTGTCGCAGGCCCTGAGTTCACCCATTGGTACCGTGAAAAGCTGGATTCGGCGCGGTTTGCTTGCTCTCAAGAGGTGCCTCGAGAAATGAGAATGACCAAGGAACGTATCGAGAGCCTGGCGGCGGAGTACGTACTGGGTTCCCTCCACGGTCAGGCGCGTCGCCGCTTCGAGCGTTGGATGATGGAATCCGCGCGGGTGAGACGGGAGGTCTGGTACTGGGAAGAAAAACTGGGCCAGCTGTCCCGGGAAGTACCGGAGGTGCAGCCACCCAAATCCACCTGGCAGGCCATTGAACGTCGGCTCTGGCCCCAGCAGGCACCCACCGAATCGCGTTCCAGCTTGCGTTGGCTGTGGCCGGGCTGGAGTCTGGCGGCAACCGCTGCCGCGGTTCTGCTGGCGGTTATGTTGGTACAGCAGCCGACGCCGACACCGCAGCTTTCCGGTGCCATAGTACAGGCAAACGTGAACGATCCGCTCTGGCTGGTTAGCGAATCCGGATCCGAACGCTTGCTGAAATTGCGATCGGTGGCGGCCAGCGCGGCTGACGCCGGCAAGGATTACGAGCTCTGGATCGTGCCGGAGAACGGCCAGCCGCTGTCACTGGGTGTTATTCCGGCGGGCGGCGTGCATCAGGTAAGTCTGTCCGATGAGGCCAGGGCGGCGCTGGCTCAGAGCCGGACCCTGGCGATCAGTCTGGAACCGGTGGGCGGCTCCCCGACCGGTGCGCCCACAGGTCCGATTCTGCACGTAACCAAGCTGTACGAACTCTAGGGGCTCGCTCAGCAAGCGGCCCTTATCGGGCCGCCATCAAGGTCAGGCATAGCTGCGCATTCTGGATGAAGTGGCCGAAGGCGGAGAGCTGTTGCTCCGACGGGGTGTAATCACCGGCCGCGTTGTCGGCGTAGAACAGGCCCACCAGGCGGTTGCCGGCCTTGAGCGGGCCCACCAGGGCCGGAACCTGGCCGAGCCAGCGGTCGTAGCCGACGGCCGGGGTCTTTGGATCGGGCAGGTAGATAAAGCAGCCTTTCCGGGGCAGCAGGCCCGCCAGGGCGTCGCCGCCGTTCTGGGCGATGGCAAAATTTTCGCGCCAGCCTTCGGTGCCCCGGCCACTGAGTTTCCGTGGTGCCAGCACCTTGCCATCCCGGTCGGCCATCAACAGCGCCACCCGCTGCATGCCAATGGCCCGATGGATGCCCTCAATCACCAGCTCGCAGACCTCGTTGATGTTGGGCTGGTCGGCCAGGCTCTGGGTCAGGTCACGGAGAATCTGCAGCTGCAGCTCCGGGTCCATGGTCGGGGCCTTGGCGGCTGCGCCCTCGCCCGATTGCTGATTGCCCGGCATCAGCGCGGTGACCTGGGGGATGCCCAGTGATACCGCTACCCGCGCCGCCTCGGTGGCGTTGACCTTGATCCGGTCCCGAACCGTGGCAGGGTTTTCGTCGATGTCCTCACCCAGGCGCTCCAGCACCTTGTCCATCTCGGGACCGCTCCAGCCCTGCTCCGACAGTCGGGCCATTTCCACCGAGTGCCGCACCAGGCTGGCGCCGGGAGAATTGGCCGGGCCGGGCGATACCACGTCCCGGATGAACGGGCCCAGGGACCAGGCTTCCACCAGGCCGCGGGTGATTTCGGTAAAGGTGCTGTGCAGCACCGCCTTCTGGGCCGGCACTGCCGGTTCATCCAGGCGCAGACGCTGTTCCAGTTCGTGGGCCTGCTCAGTGTCGCAGGACCAGAACGCCAGCTCACCGATGTTCATCAACAGCGCGCCGATGAACACTTCCTCCAGCGCCGTTTCGTTGCGTTTGGGCATCAGACAGCGGGCCTGCACCGCGGCGTGGATGGCTCGGGCCAGGCAGCGCAGCAGGTGCGGCCGGTCGTTCCGTTGCAGCAGGGTGTCGACGATCAGCGACGAAATTGCCATGGATTTCACGGCGTCGAAGCCGATCAGGGTGATGGCCCGGCTGACGGTGCTGACCTGGGTTCGGGTCTGGTTGTAAAACACGGTGTTGGACAGCCGCAGCACCTGGGAGGTGAGCTGGGCGTCGTTCAGGATCACGTTGGCCAGCTCGTTCACCGTACTGTTGCGGTTGTCGGCCAGTTCGTTGATCCGCCGCAGGGTGTTGGCCAGTACCGGCAGTTCCACCTTGCTCAGGTAAGTCACCCAGGCCTGGGTCGACGTCATCCTCGCCGGTGGTGTCGTGTTGTCGATGGTCACGATGGTCGTCTCAAGGCAATGGTTGTTGAAATTGGAGTGCCGTCTTTGCAAGCAGTTTAGTGCACCCCAGGCGCGGGTTGGGTAACCGTTTGTGTAAGGGCAACTACCCACGGCCCGGCGTTGCCCCGGTTTCGGGTTTGACGCCCGAATGGGCTATAATCGCCGGCTTTAACGCTGCACCCACAAGGCGCTGACCGTGATTGTATTTGACCAGGTACAGAAGTCGTATCAGGTGGATGGCCGGGCGATCCCCGCGCTGCACCCCACCGATATGACCATAGAAACCGGCGAGGTATTCGGCATCGTCGGTCATTCCGGCGCGGGCAAGTCCACGCTGGTTCGTCTGATCAACCTGCTCGAACCGCCCTCCGGCGGTCGCATCCTGATCGACGACGAAGACATAACCCATTACAGCGCAGCGGAGTTGCGGGCGTTCCGGCGCAAGGTCGGCATGATCTTCCAGCATTTCAACCTGCTGTCGTCGAAGACCGTGGCCGACAACATCGCCTTCCCCATGAAGCTGGCGGGCATTTATTCCAAGGCTGAAATTAACGACCGGGTCCAGGAACTGCTGGCCCGGGTCAGCCTCGAGGCGCACGCCAACAAGTACCCGTCTCAGCTCTCCGGTGGCCAGAAACAGCGGGTCGGCATTGCCCGCGCCCTCGCCTGCCGGCCCACCATCCTGCTCTGCGACGAGGCCACCAGCGCCCTGGACCCGCAAACCACCCAGTCGGTGCTGAAACTGCTGGCGGACATCAACCGGGAGCTGGGCCTGACCATCGTACTGATCACCCACGAAATGGACGTGGTGCGCCGGGTCTGTGACCGGGTGGCGGTGATGGACGCCGGCGAAGTGGTGGAAATGGGTCCGGTGAGTGAGGTGTTCCTGCACCCCAAGCATCCGACCACCCGGGATTTCGTGTTCGAAAGCGAGAGCATCGACAGCGAGGAAATGCAGGAAGACCTGCAGAAGGCCAAAGGCCGCATCATGCGCCTGACCTTCAAGGGTGACGCCACCTACAAGCCGCTGCTGGGCAGCGTGGCCCGGGAGTCCGGTGTCGATTTCAGCATCCTGTCCGGTCGCATTGACCACATCAAGGACACCCCCTATGGCCAGCTGACCCTGTCGTTGGTGGGCGGTGACCTGGACGTCGCCATGTCCGCGCTTGAGGCCGCCGACGTTCACGTGGAGGTGCTGCGCTGATGGA
>JBPEXK010000289.1:0-3897 GCA_052031745.1 Marinobacter sp.
CGGGACAAGCTGCACCGCTACCACGGCCCGCGCACCGACGAGCTGTTCCGGGCCTGGCACGAGGTCTGGCTGGACGAGGGCTTTGACGCGGCCCTGGATTTCCGCCACTGGCTGGAAGCTATCCGATGTCCGGCTATGATCATTCAAGGGGAGGTCGACGAATACGGGGTGCCGGAACAGGTGACCGACATCGTCGCAGGCATTGGCCCGTCTGCCCGCGCGCACTTCATGCCGGATACCGGCCACTCGCCGCACCTGGAAAAGCCCGAGGAGTTGCTGGACCTGGTATGCGACTTTTTGCTGAGAGAGACGGCCCTAAAAACCGAAATTAGCTGTTGACGTTTACGTATACGTCAATCTAATCTGTCAGTAAGTTTCAATGTACAACAATAACAAAGGTAGACTGGCTCATGAGTGAACAGTACGTCCTGGAGACCCGCAACCTTGTCAAAGAGTTCAAGGGCTTTGTGGCAGTCGACGACGTGAATCTGAAGATTCAGAAAGGCCACATCCACGCCCTGATCGGCCCTAACGGCGCCGGCAAGACCACCGTTTTCAACCTGCTCACCAAGTTTCTCATCCCCACCCGCGGACAAATCCTGTTCAACGGCGAAGACATCACCGCCCTGAAGTCGGCGGCCATTGCCCGCAAAGGCGTGGTGCGCTCGTTCCAGATTTCCGCGGTGTTCCCGCACATGACCGCCCTGGAGAACAT
Source organism: Marinobacter sp. (assembly GCA_052031745.1). Lineage (GTDB taxonomy): Bacteria > Pseudomonadota > Gammaproteobacteria > Pseudomonadales > Oleiphilaceae > Marinobacter. Next base: position 716 of record JBPEXK010000289.1, read on the forward strand.
CCGGGTGGCGCTGCAAAGCTTCGAAGGCACCTCCTACAGCTTCTGGAAATCCGGCGCCAGCCTGAACCGGCTGAACGAGCGTTGCATGGAGCTGCTGGATGCGGTCGGCCTGGCCGAGTACGCCAACACCACCACGGTGGAGCTGGCCTACGGCCGCAAACGCGCGCTGGAACTGGCCACCACCCTGGCCATGGAGCCGGAGCTGCTGCTGCTGGACGAACCCACCCAGGGCATGGGCGCCGAAGACGTCGACCGGGTGGTGGAACTGGTGCGCAGGGCCGCCAAGGGCCGCACCGTGTTGATGGTTGAGCACAACCTGAGCGTGGTCAGCAAACTGTGTGACCGCATTACCGTGCTCGCCCAGGGCGCGGTGCTGACCGAAGGCGATTACGAGACGGTGTCCGCCGACCCGCGGGTGCGCGAGGTGTACATGGGCACCGATGCCAGTGGCGAGCGGGGTACGCCGTCCTCGAACAATAAGGAGGAGGCGGCCCAATGAGTCAGGCCCAAAGCAAAGAATACGAACAGCTGCGGGTGTCCGGGCTGCATTCCTTTTACGGTGAGTCACACATCCTGCACGGCATCGACCTGGTGGTTCGCCGGGGCGAGCTGGTGACCCTTCTGGGCCGCAATGGCGCGGGCCGCAGCACCACCCTGAAGTCGATCATGAACATGGTGGGCCGCCGCACCGGCTCCATCATGATCAACGGGGAGGAGACCATGTCTTGCGCTCCCCACCATATTGCGCGATTGGGTGTCGGGTATTGCCCCGAACATCGGGGCATTTTTTCGGCACTGAGCGTCCAGGAGAATCTGACCCTGCCACCGGTGGTGCGCAGTGGCGGTATGAGCCTGGAAGAAATCTACAACATGTTCCCCAACCTCTATGAGCGTCGCTTCAGCCAGGGCACCAAGCTCTCCGGCGGTGAACAGCAGATGCTGGCCATGGCCCGCATCCTGCGCACCGGTGCCAACATGCTGCTGCTGGACGAGATCACTGAGGGCCTGGCCCCGGTGATCGTGGAAAAGCTGGGTGAGGTGTTGGTCAAACTCAAGGAAAAGGGCCTGACCATCGTCCTGGTGGAGCAGAACTTTCACTTCGCAGCCCCCCTGGCTGACCGCCATTACGTGGTGGAGCACGGGAAGATTGTGGAGGAAATCGGTGCCGCAGAACTGAGTGCCAAGCAGGCGGTGCTGGACAGCTATTTGGGGGTCTGATCCCGGATAGGAAAGAGCGAAAGAAAAAACCAAGAACAAATCCGAACCAACGCAACACAGTAGCGGAGATACAACAATGACAATGATGAAAAAGCTTCTGACTTCAGCCGTTGCCTCGGCCATGATGGCCACTGGAGCCCAGGCCGCCATTTCCAACGACACCGTTAAGATCGGCTACCTCGCCGACATGTCTGGCACCTACCGTGACCTCGCCGGCCCGAACGGCCTGAAAGCGATGGAAATGGCCATCGCGGATTTCGGCGGTGAAGTTAATGGCGCCAAGATCGAAGTGGTCAGCGCCGACGACCGTAACAGTGCCGACGTCGCTTCCAGCACCGTACGCCGCTGGGTTGAGAACGAAAACGTGGATCTGGTTGCCGGTCTGGTTGCATCTTCTGTTTCTATCGCGGTGAGCGACATCCTGGAAGAGAACGACCGCCTGGGCATCATCTCCGGTTCCGCGGCCTCCAGCATCACCAACGAGCACTGCACCCCGAACCACATCCACTATGTGTACGACACCTACCCGCTGGCCAACGGTACCGCCAGTGCCGTGGTGAAAGAGGGTGGTAAGACCTGGTATATCCTCACTGCCGACTACGCCTTCGGCCACGCCCTGGAAGGGGACGTGTCCCGGGTGGTGAAGGAAAACGGCGGTGAGATCGTGGGCACCCTGCGTCACCCGTTCCCGACCCCGGACTTTTCCTCCTTCATCCTGCAGGCCCAGGCCTCAGGCGCTGATGTGGTGGCCCTGGCCAACGCCGGTGCCGACACCACCAACGCCATCAACACCGCGAGTGAATTCGGCCTGACCCAGTCCGGCCAGACCCTGGCCGCGCTGCTGCTGTTCCTGACCGACGTGCACGCACTGGGTGCGGAAGCCGCACAAGGCATCCAGCTGACCACCGGCTGGTACTGGGACATGAACGACGAAACCCGTGAGTGGTCTGACCGCTTCATGAAAGAAACCGGTGTTCGCCCGACCATGGTTCACGCGGGTGTGTACTCCAGCACCATGCAGTACCTGAAAGCCATTGAGGCGACCGGCTCCGACGACGCCCAGACCGTGCGCAAGCAGATGATGGACACCCCCATCAACGACATGTTTGCCAAGAACGGCCAAATCCGTGAAGACGGCCGCATGGTGCACGACATGTACCTGGCCGAGGTGAAGACTCCGGCCGAGTCCAAGAGCGAGTGGGACCTTTACAAGATCCTGCGCACCATCCCGGCTGATGAAGCCTACCGCCCGCTCTCCGAGAGCAAGTGCCCGCTGGTCACCAGCAAGTAAGAGCGTAACCCACGGGGCGTTCCGGCAAGCCACGCCGGAGCGTCCCCGGCTTCCGCAACGGCGGTCCCCACACTTCCGTCTGCGCTGTTTTTGGAGTTAGCAACATGACCATGATTTTTGGTGTCCCCCTTGCTGTGCTGTCTGGTCAGCTCTTGATCGGGGTCATTAATGGCGCGTTCTACGCGCTGTTGAGTCTCGGGTTGGCCGTTATTTTCGGTCTGCTCAAGATCATCAACTTTGCCCACGGGGCAATGTACATGCTCGGTGCGATGGCCACCGTCATCATGTTCGACGTGATGGGTGTCAACTACTGGGTCGCCCTGTTCATGGCGCCGCTGCTGGTTGGCGTCGTCGGCGTCCTGATCGAGTACTTCCTGCTGCGGCGCATCGCCGGCCAGGACCACATCTACAGCCTGTTGCTGACCTTCGGTATTGCCCTGCTGATGCAGGGGGTTTTGACCAACATTTACGGCGTGTCCGGCCTGCGCTATTCCATGCCGGATATGTTCAAGGGCGGGATCAACCTCGGGTTTATGTTCCTGCCGTACTACCGGGCCTGGGTTATCGGCATTGCCCTGGTGGTGTGCTTCGGCACCTGGTTCATGATTGAAAAGACCAAGCTCGGCGCCTATCTGCGCGCCGGCACCGAGGACGCCCAGCTGATGCAAGGCTT
>JBPEXK010000028.1:0-1823 GCA_052031745.1 Marinobacter sp.
TCTCTCAACCCCAGGGAAAAGTGCGCGTCCGGGTCGAGCAGAGCGGCCAGGATACGGTGCGTGTCATTGTTCAGGACAATGGCGAAGGCGTGCCCGAAGAATTCGTAGATCGACTCTTCGATCGCTTTTCCCAAGCTGAAGCGGGCACAACGCGATCGGCCAGCGGGACCGGACTGGGTTTGGCCATCTGCCAGGAACTGGCAACTTTGATGGGTGGCCGTCTGGGCTACTATTACGACCAGGGCGCTAACTTCTGGATTGAACTGCCCGCTGATAAAAAAGAGGCTTGAGTAGCCCATGATTGCACCCGAGTTTCCGTCGAACGAACTGGCCCGCCAGTGCGCGCTCGATCAGTCAGGATTGTTGGACTCGGGGCCGGAGGAGCGGTTCGACCGCTTCACCCGCATGGCCTGCCGGCTGTTTGACGTTCCCATTGCCCTGGTCAGCCTGATCGACCACAACCGGCAATGGTTCAAGTCCTGCCAGGGGCTGAGCGTTCCAGAAACCCCCCGCGACATCTCCTTTTGCGGCCACGCCATTCTCCACTCCGACCTGTTTATCCTCGAAGACACCCTCAAAGACGAACGTTTCAGCGACAATCCGCTGGTTCGTGAGGCCCCGTTTATTCGCTTTTACGCCGGCGCGCCCCTGCACGACAGCAACGGCTTCCGCCTGGGCACCATGTGCCTGATCGATCGCAAGCCCCGACGCTTTGACGGTGAAGACCAGGCCCAGCTGCGGGAACTGGCCGACTGCGTTGAACGGGAAATCAATATTCAAGCCGCTTCCGAGGTCTACGCCGACCTGAAACGGAGCGAGCGACGGGCCCGTTCGGTTATTGAGGGAACCCGAGTCGGCACCTGGGAATGGAATGTTCAGACTGGTGAAACCGTCCTCAACGAACGCTGGGCGGAAATCTGCGGCTACCGGTTGGAAGAGCTGGAGCCGGTCAGCATCCAGACCTGGCGCAACCTGGCTCACCCGGAGGATCTGGTCGAATCGGACCGGCTGCTGAACGCCCACTTCGAGGGCGCGCTGGATGAGTACGATTTCCGCTGCCGCATGCACCACAAGGCCGGCCATTGGATCTGGGTGCACGACCGGGGTCGGGTGTTCGAGTGGACATCGGACGGGCAGCCGTTACGGATGTACGGCACTCATTCGGACATCACCGGGGAAATGGCCAACCTGGAAAAAATGCAGCAGCAGAACAAGGCCCTGAGCATTCTCAACGACCTTGCCCTGGACCCGGAAACCGACGACGACACCCGCATTCGCAAGGCCCTCAAGCTGGGCTCCGAATACCTGGGTCTGCCCCTGGCCATCGTCAGCGAAATAACCAGCAACGTTTACACCGTACGCTGGTGCCATGCCCCGGACGACGCCGGCCTAATTCAGGGGCAAACCCACGCCCTGGCCGACACCTACTGCGCGATCACCGTCGACCAGGATGAGAGCCTGTCGATTGAACACATGGCCAGGTCCGAATTCAGCAACTACCCATGCTATCGACAGTTTGGCCTGGAAAGCTACGTCGCCGCCCCGATCCGCCTCCAGGACGGGCTCTTTGGCACCCTGAATTTCTCCTCGACGGTGCCGAGGTACCAGGGCTTTTCCGAGACCGAAGTGACCTTCGTGACCCTGCTGGCCCGCTGGATCGCCGGGGTCATTGAGCGGCAGAAGAGCGTTCAGATGCTGACCAAGCTGGTGCAGCAGACCCCCGGAATGCTGTACCAGTTCCGGCTCTGGCCGGATGGCTCCTACGGCATCCCGTTTGCCAGCCCGGGCATCCAAGAGCTGTTCGGCGTTGCCAGTGAGGACGT
>JBPEXK010000290.1:0-20353 GCA_052031745.1 Marinobacter sp.
ACGACTTTCCTCGTGCACGTATTCCTCGATGTTGGCGTTCAGGGCCTGGAACGCGCCCCGGCTCCATTTCACTGCACCGCGCACCTTTTGTCCGATGAAGTGGGCCGGCACATCACCGATATATCGGGCCATCGCCGCCTCCCAATCCGGGTTGAGCTGGTCCAGGGCCCGTTGCAGCTGATGCGCCAGCGCGGTGTCGCCCTCGACGGTCAGCCGGCCGTCGCTGAACACCCGATCATCGCCCAGTGCCAAAGCCGCCAGGGCGATGGGCTTGCCCTGGATGTCCAGGCCTGGGTCTTCCGTGGTCTGACTGCTGACCGAAACCCGGTCGCCGGCTACCTGCAGGGTGTAGCTCAGCGGCAGCGGCGCGGTCACGGTGATGCGTACCGGCGCGCTCAAGGCCGATAACAGGGCCTGACGACCTGCCGGGTCCAGTTCCAGGGCCTGGTTCAGCGCGCCTTCGACAATGGACGTGATTGCGGCAAGCAGGGTCGGCCCGGGAAACATCAGGGCTTGATTCCCACGTGCAGGGCCACGATGCCGCCGGTCATGTTGTAGTACTTGCAGCTGACCAGGCCGGCGTCTTCCATCATGCCCTTCAGGGTGTCCTGATCCGGGTGCATGCGGATGGATTCCGCCAGGTACTTGTAGCTCTCGCTGTCGCCGGCAATGAGCTGTCCCATCAATGGCAGGGCGGTGAACGAGTAGGTGTCGTAGGCCTTGCTCAGCAGCGGGTTGGTGGGCTTGGAGAACTCCAGCACCATCAGCTTGCCGCCGGGTTTCAGCACCCGGGCCATGTCCCGCAGGGCCTGGTCCTTATCGGTGACATTGCGCAGGCCGAAGGCGATGGAGACTGCGTTGAAGTTGTTGTCGGGGAAGGGCAGGTGCTCGGCGTCCGCCTGCACGTAGTCAATGTTGCCGGCGTAGCCACGATCGATGAGTCGACCACGGCCGACCTGCAGCATGGAGGCGTTGATGTCGGCCAGCACCACCTTGCCGGATGGGCCCACCAGGTCCGAGAACTTCATGGTCAGGTCACCGGTACCGCCGGCGATGTCCAGCACCTGATGGCCCGGGCGAACGCCGGACAGCTCAATGGTGAAGCGCTTCCACAGGCGGTGAATGCCCATGGACATCAGGTCGTTCATGAGGTCGTATTTGCCGGCGACGCTGTGGAAAACTTCCGCCACCTGGCCCGCTTTCTGGCTCTTGGGCACGTCCCGAAAGCCGAAGTGGGTGACGTCATCCGGGCCCTGGCTGTTCTGGGCCTGATTGGCCGGCGTTTGCTGCTCGCTCATGGGAGAAATCCTGTCTGAATCTGAACTTGGTATTCTAACCTCTGGCGGAGGCGCTACAAGGGTGGCGGCCAGTTTAATACCGCCCTAAACTATAAAACCGTCCATTTTCCAAGAGAAAACCGATCTATGTCCGTAATTGAAGTACGTCGTCCACACGCTCTGGACAAAGAACACGCCCGGGAAGCGGCGGAAACCCTGGCCAAGGATCTGTCCGAACAGTTCGACGTCAACTACGAGTGGGACGGTGATGTGCTCCGGTTCAAGCGCAGCGGCGTCAAGGGCCAGCTCAACATCAGCCACGCCGACCTGCACATCCACCTGGAACTCGGCATGATGCTGCGGCCGTTCAAGTCCCGGATCGAGCAGGAAATCCACAGTCAGCTGGATCAGATCATCAAGGCCTGATCTCAGCCACTCCGGCGGTTACAGTTCCGCCGGAAGCCGGAACGGCTCCGGGTGCCGGGCCAGAATGTTATCCAGCACCCGCTGTTCCCGGCTCACCAGTCGAGTAATCAGCTCCTCGACATCGTCCATGGCCCGGAATGCGCTGTAGCCCCGGTGGATGAAGCCGTGAAGGTCAATCAGACCGGCCATCTCGGCCGGGCCCCGGCTCATGGACAGCAGCCAGCCCAGGCTTCGGTTGCGGACATAACGCTCCAGTTGCATGCCCACATCCTCAATCAGCTCCAACTGACGCTCCCGCAGGGCCAACTGCCGGCTCTGGCGGAACGCCTCGCAATACTGCGCCACGGTGAGTGAGCCGCTGTCCACGCCGGCGTCGTCCAGGCACTCGACCAGCTCCAGGTCCAGTTGCTGGGTAATCAGATTAAGTTCCACCAAGCCAGCCAGGGTGCCAAGTAAATGATCGGGCAGCCATTTCACCATCTTGGGAAAGACCCGATCGATGTTGTCGTCCCGGGCGGTCATGGTCGAGGGGGCGTACAGGTCGGTGAGCAGGAATTCCAGGCCGGTGTGGTAGCCGGGGTGCTCGTACAGGTCGCGGTGGCTGGCTTTCAGCCGTTGCGCCTGCCAGTCGGCCACATCGAGGGTGTTGGCCAACAGCGGATGGTCCGCCTTGTGTTGGCGAAAGTCGTGGTAGCTGATCAGCAGTCGACGCAGCCTGCGCCCACTGTCGGAGGAGACTTCGGTGGCGACCAGGCGCTCGCGATACATGTGGGCTGACTCCGTTTAACCCCGGTTCAAAAGCCGGGTAGTGTAACGGAGCCTGGCCCTCGAGGCATCAGGCGGGGGCAGCGACCGGCAAGGTTTCGAATCCGGGCAGCCATTCTTTACTGTCGAGTGTAATGAAATGGCTTTGTGCGTCGGTTTCGATGATGCGCATGCTGGTCGGGCTTTGCCGGGCGCTGGCCAACATGGCGTCCCGGTCCAGAATCCGGTCCACGGCCGGGATCAGGAAGGTGCCATGGCGGATGTTGTCGTACACGGCGGTATCCGTGCGCATCATCCAGTCCATAATGTTCTCGATGTTGCGCACAATGGTCAGGTGGTCCTTGGTGGCCGAGAACAGGCTGCTCAGCAGCTGTTTTTTGCGCGGGTTCATCTTGCCAAAAAAGGTCTGGCCGTAGGCTGACGACGGCGCCGAGTTGATCAGCCGCACCACCCAGGGCCACATGCCGTGGCTGACCGGCTCCAGCAACATGGTCACCAGGGCGTGCAGTTTGCCCTGGGGTAGTACCGGGGCTTCCAGCACCACTTCCAGGTCTTCGTACAACTCCGGCCACTGGGCCATGGCCTCAAGAATGACCGCGCCGCCCCGGGAATGGCCGTGCACCCGGACATTGTTGGTGGTCGGCAGGTTGGCAAGGGCCTGGTTCAGGATGCAGGCGTCGTATTCGATGGTGCCTTCCAAGTGCTTGATCGGCACTTCCCAGCGCGGCGTTTCCGGAGTCACACCATTGACGGGAATGTGGTAATTGCTGCAGGTCAGCAGGATCAGTTCGGTGGTCGGGGCCTCGTAGGCCTGAGTGAAGTAACAATGATTTTCCAGGAAGCCGTGAACGCCAACGACCGTTTGCTGGGCCTTACCGCTGTGGTTGCGCACCGACACGGCGCCTTTGCCCACCCGATAGACCCGGCCCGAAAACATCTCCGAGTAGGCGTTTTCGATGGGTTTGATCAGTTTGCGAACGTGGCTCGCCTTCATTTCAGCTCTCCCGACCAGCGTGTTTTTGGTCTGTTATTGGTCTGTGACGCTGCTGGAATCTCAGTGGTACCTTCCGTTGTACTCCGAACCCCTCCAGTAGGTATTGGCACTGATGCCATTATTTACGGTTATCGGCGGCCAATCGATGACTCTTTAGTAGTATTTGATCACGAATGAGGGTGACTTTGGTCGCATTTCGTGGGGAATTGTTGGCATTGAGATCAAAACGCCGCCGCTCGGTAAGGTTTTGTAATCTTGTGCGCGACACCGTCGATGGAGACCCTGGTACTTGTCTGGCACAATGCGGAGTTCGGTTTTTACGTAGCATCATCCATTTCCCCGGGGACGGTCAGGTTTGAGTCAGGAGCAATCGCATCTTCTTTTGCCTGCAGATTCGGCCTGGCTGGCGTTAGAACGGCCCGAGAATCCGATGACCATTACGGTGATGCTGCGGGTAGACGGGCTGACGTCCCACCGCTTTCGGGAATTTCTCCAGGTGTACTGGCTGGCCTGGGAGCGTTTTCACTACATGCCGGTCCAGCGCGCGCCCGGCTGGTGGTGGGAGCGGGATGCTACCTTCGACCTGAAACACCACCTGGATGTGGTACTCGACCGCTTCAGTCCGAATGAACTGCAGGACTGGGTCACCGCCCGCCTGAACCAGCCACTGGCCATGTACCGGCCGCGCTGGAAATTCTGGCTGGCCCCCAACGCCGAGGGTGGCGCCGCATTGCTGTTGCGGCTGCACCACTGTTACGCGGACGGCCTGTCCCTGCTCGGTATTTTTGATCGTCTGTGCCCGCCCTCACCCCGACAGCATCCGGCGCTGTATGGCTCCCCGGAAACACCGCAGCTGGCCCGGTGGGGCGGAGCGGCAAAGGCCTGGCTGGAACGGCTGGTGGCGAGCGAAACACCGTCCTCGGCTGAAGCAGGCACCATCGATGCGCCAAGCCCGGGTGCCAGCGCCAGCCCCGGAGGTTCCCTGGAGCGGGCAGCGCAAACCGGCCTGAAACTGCTGAACGAAGTAAGTGAGTGCCGGGTTGAACCCGAGGACTCGCCGAGTGATCTCAAGCGACCGCTGTTGGGCCGACGGCACTGCCGCTGGTCGGCGCCGGTCAGCCTGGAGCGTTTTCGTGCAGTCGCCAGTGCCACCAACGTCACCATCAACGACGTCCTGCTTAGCTGCGTGGCGGCGGCGGTTCGCGAACGGCTGGGTCTCGCGCCGGAGGCCCTGGATGACGCCGTGCTGCACGCCGCCGTGCCGGTCGATATCCGTTCCCGCCTACCGGAAGAGCTCAAGCCCGAGCCGGGCGCCCTGGGCAACTACTTTGGCACCGTGTTTGTACCGCTGCCGGTGGATGGCGAAAGTCCGCTGGAGCGGCTGTACCGCATCAAGCACGAGACCCGGCGGTTGAAGCGCAGCTGGCAGCCGGGCATTGCCTGGGGCCTGGCCGCCAGCGCCTCCGCCATTCCCGAACCCTGGCGCCAGCCGGTGGCGGATGTGTTTTACCGCAAGGCCAGTGCCGTGGTCTCCAACGTGCCAGGCACGCCCGATGCCCGCTACATGGCCGGCTGCCGCATCACCGAGCAGATGTTCTGGGTGCCCCAGGCCGGTGATATCGGCCTGGGGGTCAGCATCGTCAGCTACGCCGGCCAGGTTCAGTTCGGCGTGGTCGCCGATGAGGCGATCCTGGCGGACCCGGCAGGCTTTCTGGCGGACTGCCTGCAGGAGCTGGAACGCTTCCCGCCTGGGGGTTGAGGCCGGTAGCGCCGGCTCGGTAGGCGATGCCGGGCGCCGGCCCAGCGCCAATTGTCAAAAAGTTTACATTCTAGGGCCGGCCGTTCGACTAGACTCGATACACCGAGCCGTTGGCCCGCCCCCTATTTACAACAATAACGAGGAGTCTCTTTGTGGAGTCCAGTCCGCTGATTTCGATCGGCCTGCCGGTGTCCCTGTTTATCATCATGGTGGGCATTGGCTTGACCCTGACCCTGCGGGATTTCGGCCAGGTCACCCGCAACCCGCGTAGCATCGTGGTGGGCACCGTGGCGCAAATCCTGCTGATGCCGCTGGTGGCCTTTGGCATTGCCGCCACCTTGGGACTGGCGCCGGCGCTGGCGGTTGGCCTGGTGATCATCGCCGCCTGCCCCGGTGGTACCACCTCGAACCTGTTCGTGCTGCTGGCCCGGGGCCACATTGCGCTGTCGATCCTGCTGACCGTGTCCGCCAGCCTGATCACCATCGTCACCCTGCCGTTTTTCACCAATTACGCCCTGCAGATGTATTTCGGCGAAGCCGCCAACATCAGCCTGCCGGTGGGCAAGACCATCGCCATGCTGGTGGTGATTGTGCTGCTGCCGGTGGCCATCGGCATGTTCATCCGTACCCGGGCGCCGGCCACGGCCCAGAAGGCCGAGGGTGTGGTCAGTATCTTCGGCGGCATCGTGCTCTTGCTGCTGATCATTGCCCTGTTGTGGGGCTCCCGGGAGCGGTTGCCGGAGTTGCTGTCCCAGGCCGGCCCGGCCGCCTTCCTGCTGAACCTGATCGGCATTGCCATCGGCCTGGGCGTCAGCCGCCTGGTGGGCCTGTCCCAGAAAGAGTCCCTGGCCATCGCGGTGGAGCTGGGCATCAAGAACGGCACCATTGCCCTGATGGTGGCGCTGACCCTGCTGGAATCCAGCGAGATGTCGATTCCGGCGGTGGTCTACAGCGTGCTCATGTATGGCTTTGGCTGCATCCTGATTGCCATGGGGCGTCGGCTGGTTCCGGCCGCCCAGAAAGCCGTGGCCGACTGATCAGGCGTCCACGGCCAAGCGCCGGCGCCAGAGCCGACCGTCGATGGCGGACAGGCCCAGGGCGATCAGACCCAGGCCGGCCAGCTGTTTCAGCGTGATTGACTCGTTCAGGAACATCACCCCAAGCAGAATCGCCGACGCCGGCACCAGCAGCGTCACCAGCAGCAGGTTGGTGGCGCCCGCCGTGGCCAGCAGGCGGAAGTAGATGATGTAGGCCAGAGACGTGGAGAACAGCGCCAGGCCCAGGATGGCGCCCCAACTGGCGGCGCCGGCAGTCGTCAGCGCCTCCGAGCCCTCCAAGGTCAGCGCGAGGGGCAGCATGATCAGCCCGGACGCAGTGACTTGGCCCGTTGCCGTCATGATCGGATGCACCCCCAGGGTTTTGAAGCGCCGACCGTACACCCCACCAAACGCGTAAGACAGCGCCGCGCCCAGGATGGCCACCTGGGGCAGCCAGGGTGTGGCAGTAGTCGAAGCCGGTAAACCGATCATTACCACCACACCCAGAAACCCGATGGTAACGCCGGCCACCTTCAACGGCGTCGCCCGCTCGTCGGTGAGCAGGCAGGTCGCCACCACCACGGTGAACAGCGGCGTGGTCGCGTTCAGGATGGACGCCAGGCCCGAGGCAATCTGGGTCTGGCCCCAGACGATCAGCGAAAATGGAATCACGTTGTTGATGGTGCCCATGCACAGGAACGCCAGCCAGACCCGCGCCTCACGCGGCGGCTTCAGCCCCAGCACCAGCAGCACACACCAGAGCCCCAGGGCCGCCAGTGCCACCCGCAGGGCTACGATGGTCAGCGGTGGCAACTCAGCAACCGCCACACCGACGAAAAAGAACGAGCCTCCCCAAAGCAGCGACAGCACCAGCAGCAGTGCCCATTCCCGAAAGCCCATGGTCTGACTGATTGCTGTGGTCACTTGGTGGTCGCCTTTTGTCTCGATGGAAGGAGCAAGGCTAGCCGCTGGGCTGGCAATGCGCCATCCGATTCTTGCGCCACCTGCCTTTGGAGGTAGCGACTACACTTATCAGATGGGCACAGGTTGGACAGCGCGAGCCAGCCACCATTGATGAGGGAGAGCGACCATGAGTTACCAGGAATCCTCCGGACTGAACAACCACGAAGTCACCATCTGCCTGGCCGGTGGTGCCGTCCTGGGTCCCTTCAATGCCACCTGGAGCAAGAACGAGGGCGGCGATGTCCGGGAGCTGGTGCGGGAATACGACGCCTTCTTGCAGGGCGAAAAACAGCACCGGTTCAAGTTTCATTTGCACGACACCTACACCAACACGGTGCACACCCTGATCCTGAACTTCGAGCAGGTCACTGGCATCTGTGATCACGTGCGCCTACGCTCGAATGCACACTGATACGGGCCGGTAAAACGGCCGTAAACGCTTGAGATTGCGAACGGAAATGGACGAACGGGAGGCAAAATGAGCGAATACAGAACCGAAACCGACAGCCTTGGCGACATCAAGGTTCCGGCCCATGCCCTGTGGGGAGCACAGACTCAGCGGGCCATCGAGAACTTTCCGGTCAGTGGCCAGCCGCTGCCCCATCGCTTTATTGCCGCCGTCGCCCAGGTCAAACGGGCTGCCGCCGAAGCCAACACCAGTCTCGGCCACCTGGACGCCAATCGCCGGGACGCCATTGTTGCCGCCTGCGAACAGATCCTGGACGGCGAGTACGCCGATCAGTTCCCCATCGACCGCTACCAGACCGGCTCTGGCACCAGCACCAACATGAACGTGAACGAGGTGATTGCCGCGATCGCCAAGAAGGGCGCCGTCGACATGAACCCCAACGACCACGTCAACATGAGCCAGAGTTCCAACGACGTGATCCCGACCGCGATCCACATCAGCGCGGTAATGGCGGTGACGGAGCGACTGTTACCGGCGCTGAGCCATTTGAGCGGCGTGATCTACGAGCGGGAGGCGCTGTTCTCCGGGCAGGTCAAAACCGGTCGCACGCACCTGATGGACGCCATGCCGGTCACCCTGGGCCAGGAACTGCGCACCTGGCGGGAGCAGCTGATCGCGACCCAGAACCGGCTGGAAAGCGCGGTCATGGACATGCTGGCGGTCCCCCAGGGCGGCACCGCGGTGGGCACTGGCATCAATGCGGCGCCGGATTTCGCCGAGCAGTTCGTTAAGTTCCTGCACCACAACACCGGCTATGCCTTCACTGCCCTGGAGCACAAGTTTGTCGGCCAGAGCGCGGTGGATGCACCGGTGGCCCTATCCGCGCAAATGCGTGGGGTGGCGATCGTCCTGACCAAGATCGCCAATGACCTGCGCTGGATGAACAGCGGCCCGATCCACGGCCTGGCCGAGATCAGCCTGCCGGCCCTGCAGCCGGGCAGCAGCATCATGCCGGGCAAGGTAAACCCGGTGATTCCGGAATCGGTCGCCATGGTGGCCGCCCAGGTAATGGGGCTCGACCATTCCGTGGCCCTGGCCGGCCAGTCCGGCAATTTCCAGCTGAACGTCATGCTGCCGCTGGTGGGCGCCAATCTGCTGGACATGGTGGAGCTGCTGAGCAACGCCTCCAGCCTGCTGGCGGAGAAGGCGATCAAGGGCTTTACCGTGAACACCGAGACCCTGAACGCCGGTGTTGGCCGTAACCCGGTGCTGGTAACGGCATTGAATCCGGAAATTGGTTACGCCCTGGCCGCGGATATCGCCAAGGAAGCCTACCGGGATGGTCGGCCGGTGATCGATGTCGCCGAAGAACGCAGTGGCTTGAGTCGCCAGCGGCTGGAGCAGCTTTTGGACCCGCTCAAGCTGACCCGCGGCGGTTTTGCCTGAACACCGGAGACGAGTGAGAACACCCAGGGAGTGGGGTGCCCAGAGATTTTGATGCACAGGGAGATCGAGTAGTTGCTGCTGTCACTGGTGTTGTTTGTGATGTTGGTGCTTGCCAATGGTGCGCCGGTGGTGGCGGCCCGCGTATTGAAAAAACGCTGGCGCGCGCCGGTGGATGGTGGCCGGCTGTGGTCCGATGGCCGGCCTATCCTCGGGCCGAGCAAAACCTGGCGCGGCCTGGTCGCCGGGGCACTGAGTTGCAGCCTGTTCTCGGCGCTGATCGGGCTTGGCCTGGTGTTCGGTCTGTTGTTTGGCATCCTGGCGCTTTGGGGCGATTTGCTCAGCAGCTTTTACAAACGGCGATTGGGAATGGATTCCAGTGCCCGCGCGGTCGGCCTGGACCAAGTGCCGGAAAGCGCCTTGCCCATGGTGCTGGCGGTGTTCTGGCTGCCCATTGGTTGGGGCGGTGCGGCGCTGGTGGTAGTGGCCTTCACCCTGTCCAACATCCTGTTCTCACCCCTGCTGTACCGGCTCGGCATCCGCCGGCATCCCCACTGAGTAACGCCTGGGTTGGCCTGGGTGAGCCTCGGTTAACTGGGGCCGCGGGTGAGGGTGTGGATGGTCACCTCCGGCGGGCAGTTCAACCGCACGTTCACCACCGAGGTGCCAGACCCCGGCGAGGTGTAGCCCAGCATGCCGTTGGCCTGCCAGGCTCCGCGCCCGAGCTGGCGCGGGCAATCGGAATCCAGGGTGACCGGAATGCCGCCGGGCAGGCAGATCTGGCCGCCGTGGGTGTGGCCGCACAGGAACACGTCGTAGCCGGCATGGGCGGCCTCGCGCCAGATTTCCGGGGTATGGCTGAGCAGGATGCTGATGCCGTCGATGGGAATGGCGTCGCCGGCCCGGTGCAGGTTGTGCACCTTGTAGTAGTGGGCGTCGTCGACACCGGCTAGGTAAATGGTTTCGCCCTGGCGCTCGATGGGCAGCATCTCGTTCATCAGCAGCGAATAGCCCATGTCCTCCAGCCCAGGCACCATGCGAATACTGTCGTGGTTGCCAAGGACCGCGCAGGCGTCACCGCGGATGGCGTCCCGCAGCCGGGCCATGCCATCGAGCGCGTCGTCCACCGGGCCCCAGGTCAGTTTGCGATAGTCCCCGGTGAGCACGCACAGGTCGTACTCCAGCGGCTTGATTTGTTGCAGCACCGCTTGCAGGTTGGCTTCGTCCATGTCCACGTGCAGATCGGTCAGGTGCAGGATCCTGAAGCCTTCGAACGCGGCCGGCAGGTTGGGCAGGCAGAAGCGGTTGTACACCGTGTCCAGGCGCCGGCTGTTGGCCTGGCCGCGCCGGAACAGGCCCGCCAGTTTCAGGCAGGCACTGATAAAGCCGGGTGCCGCGGTGAGGTTTTCAAGGTGAAACGAGGTGCCCTGACCGAACACCTGGGCTTCGTATTCCCGTTCGATGCCCAGACGCTGGCGCGCGTGTACCGGGCCGAGTCGCAAACTCAGGCGGTACTCCAACAGTTCGTCCTGGTTCTTCGGTGTTCGAGCCCTTGCCGTCATGTCTCTGTCCTTGATATGCCGAACGGGCGGTTGTGATCGCATTATGGCAAACCCTGTCTGTCAGTATGGTTGGCCACCGTCGGGATGCAACCGAATTGCCGCAATGTTCATGTTTGGGAAAACCGTTGGGCCGTTGGCAAAACGCCGTCGTAACAGCCACAATTTAGGGCGTTACGAGCGCCATCCACACGCAACTGAGAGAATTGAGGACATCATGGTGAATTCCTGTGATATTCCGGGGCTGAACGTGCCCCGCAGCCGTTTTCCGGATCCGGAGCAGGATCTGCCCCAGAGTGCCGAGACCGCGCGGCTGGTGCTGGCCGGCGGCTGCTTCTGGTGTGTGGAGGCGGTGTTCGCCGCGATGGACGGGGTCACCAAGGTGGAATCCGGCTACTCCGGCGGCAGTGCCGACACCGCCACCTACGAGGCCACCTGCAGCGGCACCACCGGGCACGCCGAGGTAGTGGATATCCACTACTCACCGGCAAAAGTCAGTTTTGGCGAACTGCTTAAGGTATTCTTCTCGGTCGCTCACGATCCGACCCAGCTTAATCGCCAGGGCAATGACCGGGGCACCCAGTATCGTTCTGCGATCTTTTACGAGACGCCGGAACAGAAGCAGGTGGCGGAAGCCTACATTCGCCAGCTCAATGCTGCCGGTGTCTACCCGGACCCGATCGTGACCACGCTGGAACCGCTGGAGGCGTTCTACCGGGCCGAGGAGTACCACCAGAACTTTGCCGCCCGGAATCCGTACCAGCCGTACATCATGGCGGTTGCAGCGCCGAAAATGGAAAAACTGGTGAATAACTACAGTGATCGTCTGAAGCCGGAGTACTCCGACTCGGGGACCGGCACGACGGGCGACAACGAGGCCTGAGGAGGCATTCCATGAGCGTTTCTGCTGCAGGTTACGACCTGACCCCGCTGACCCCGGCGGAGATTGAAGAGAAAGCCGCCGACCTGACCCCGGAAGAGCGCAAGGTGCTGCTCGACCACGGCACCGAGCACCCGTTCTGCGGCACCCTGCTGGATAACAAAAAAGCCGGCGCCTACCACTGCCGGCTGTGCGACCTGCCGCTGTTCAGCTCGGATTCGAAATTCGATTCCGGCACCGGCTGGCCAAGCTTCTTCCAGCCCTACGATCCGGACCACATCCGGTACCTGGAAGACAACAGCATGGGTATGGCCCGGACCGAGATCCGCTGCCCGCGCTGCGACAGCCACCTCGGGCACGTCTTCCCGGATGGCCCGCCGCCGACAGGTCAACGGTACTGCCTGAACTCCATCGCCATGGTGTTTCAGGAAAAGGCGTAAGCAAAACGGGGCAAATGCCCCGTTTTTTATTGCCTGATCGGCCCCGATCTCCGCCATTTGGCGCATTAACCCCGCCCTCGGATCACGACTATACTGCGCCGCGAACGATTCACCCACGGTGCCGCCCGATGATCCGATTGAAACTGAACCCGCTGACCGAATCCGCCACGTTACTCCGGCGTCTGGGCGTGGTACTGGGCAGCGTTGGCCTGACCGCGCTCTACTCCCTGCTGATTCTGCTCCGTGCGCTGTTCGGCCAGCTTAACCGGCCGATTGTGGACAAGTACTGCCGCGAATGGTCGGCGGCTTTGCTACGGCTGGTGAGGGCGAGCCTGACTGTGCGCGGCCAAGTGCCGGATTTTGGTGACGGCCGGCGCTACATCATCATGTGCACCCACGCCAGCCACTACGACATCCCGGTCAGCTTTGTCTCGCTGCCGGGTTCCATTCGCATGCTGGCCAAGAAAGAGCTGTTCAAGATTCCGCTGCTGGGGCAGGCCATGCGGGCCGCGGAGTTCCCGTCAGTGGATCGGTCCAACCGGCAGAAGGCGCTGCGGGATCTGGAACGGGCGCGCGAGATGATGGAAAGCGGCATCGTGCTGTGGGCCGCACCGGAGGGTACCCGCTCACCGGATGGGCGCTTGCTGCGCTTCAAGAAAGGCTGTTTCCACCTGGCGCTGGACACCGAAGCGGTGATCGTACCGGTGGCCATTCGCGGCATTCATCAGGTGCTGCCGGCCCGCAGCATGCAGATCAACCTGGGCCAGCCGGTGGATGTGCGGGTCGGCGAGCCGATCGAGACCGCCGGAAAATCCAAGGCTGAGCTGGACGCGGTGATGGCGGAGGTCCGGCTCAGGCTGGAGGAGTTGCTGGGGGACGGCGAGGCCCAATAGCGGGGCCGTCCCCAGCCGATCAGGCGCCGGAGGCGGCCACCACCGTGGACAGCAGATACCCCGTGTACGCGATGTACACCGTCAGCAGGATGCTGCCGTTGGTGCGGGAAATGAGCTTGCGTCGACCGACCACGCCGTAGCCCATCAGCAGCAGGCCCACGGTCAGCGCGAGCATCAGGGTCCAGTCCCGGTACAGCACTTCCGGATCCACTTGCAGGGGCTCGATGGCGGCGGCCAGGCCAACCACGGCCAGGGTGTTGAAGATGCCAGAGCCGAGGATGTTGCCGAGAATCAGATCGTGTTCGTTCTTTTTCACCGCGGCCAGCGCCGAGGCCAGCTCGGGCAGGGAGGTGCCGATGGCGACGATGGTCAGCCCGATCACCAGATCGCTGACGCCCAGGGCCTGGGCAATGGTCACCGCCCCCCACACCAGCAGGCGCGAGCTCACCACCAGCAGCACCAGCCCCACCACGACCCACAGCACGGCCGTTTTCAGTGGCATCGGGTGGGCGATCATCTCGGCGTCGGTGTCGCCGCCAAGTGGGTCTGACTTGCCCTGCAGCCCCTGGTAAATGGACCAGCCCATCACCCCGGCGAACACCGCCAACAGCACCCAGCCGTCGAACCGGGTCAGCTGGCCGTCGATCAACTGAGCGCCGGCAATCATGGTCAGCACCAGCAGCAGCGGCAATTCCTTGCGGATGACCTGGGAATGCACGGCGATAGGCGCGATTATGGCGGTCAGGCCCACGATCAGGGCGATGTTGGTGATGTTGGAGCCGTAGCCGTTACCCAGGGCCAGGCCCGGGTTGCCGTCGGCCGCCGCCATGGCGGATACCGCCAGTTCCGGTGCCGAGGTGCCAAACCCAATGATCACCATCCCGATCAGCAGGGTCGGCATGCCCAGGTGTTTCGCGGTGGCCGCGGCACCCTCGACGAATTTGTCGGCACTCCAGACCAGCAGGATCAGACCGGCGACGATCGCGCCCATTGCCATTAGCATAGAAAAACCTCAGTTGATGAACCGTCCGAGCATATACACGCCGGCGTACCCCAGGGTGTAGGCCGCCAGAAGGTGCGCAAGATACCGCAAGTAGGCGCCAAAGGTCAGCCCCGGGATTTTGGTCATGGCCACGATGCCGGCGGCCGAACCTATGATCAGCAGTGAACCACCCACGCCCACGGCGTAGGTCAGCCCCATCCATTCTCCCGGTGTCATGGTGATGCCGGCCTTCAGCAGGGCGGCGGTCAGCGGCACGTTGTCGATCACCGCCGAGAAGATCCCCATCAGGTAGTTGGCGTACAGCGGCGGCAGCACATCGTACACGGCCACCAGCGACTGCAGCGCATGGATCTCCTTGAGCATGCCCACCAGCAGCAGGATACCGAGAAAGAACAGCAGGGTTTCGAACTCGATGATACGGACGTAGTCGAGAATCGGGTCCAGGTCCGAGTCGTCGCTCATGAACCGGGAGATCAGGAACATGATCGACAGGCCGAACAGGAAACTGAGCACCGGCGGAATGGCGAACAGCACGTTGCCGGCGATGGTGGCCATGATGGTGAGCAGGAACAGGCCGCTGATCACCGCATCCACCGGCCGAATTTCATTGCGGGTGGCGCGCAGGGTGACGGTGCCGGTCAGGCCCCGGGACAGGAACACGGCCAGCACGAACACGGTGATGGAGGCCGGAATGGCCAGGGTCAGCAGGGTGAGTATTTCCACCTTGTCGGCCAGGAAGATCATCAGGGTGGTGACGTCCCCGGTGATCAGGGAAACGCCGCCGGAGTTGACCGCGAACACCACCAGGGTGACGAACTGCAGGCGCTTCTTCAGCTCCAGATCCAGGGACAGGATCAGTGAGCATGAGACTAACGTCGCGGTGATATTGTCTGCCAGAGACGAGAAAATGAAGCAGAAGAGTCCGGTCAAAAACAGCAGTTTCCGCTCGCTGACCTGCTTCGGCATGATCAAATAGATCACATTCTCGATCATCCCCTTTTTGTTCAGGTAGGCGACGAACGTCATGGCCGCGACCAGGAACAGCCAAAGCCCTGCGATCTCGGCGATGCTCTCAGCCAGCCCCGCCGACACCGCTGCGGTTTCACCCGCATCGTCACTCGCCAGAAAGAGAAGAATCCAGCTCAGGGTGCCGAAAAACAGCGTGACCTTGGCTTTGTTGACGTGGGTGAGTTCCTCAAAAATGACGCCAAGCAGCGCCAAGACAGCCAGAACAATCAGAACAGTTTCCAGGGCAGACATGGGGTGATCCCGTCCCGTTAGTGCGATACCGCGGCCACAACCGGCCATACGCGGGTGCCTGAGGCGGGAGTTTAGACCTTTGACCCAAAGCCGGCCACTGTCCGTAAGTGAAGGCGTGGCGGTAAAAAGCCATAGCCAGGGACCCAGGTTTCAGCCCCGTGTGAAGCGCATCGACTGACAATCGCAATTTATTCTTTTGGCAAAAATCGGGATAATTGCGACCACTTTCACATCGTAAAGCACACGGCGGCGCCTTTTACCAAGCGCTTGGCCGGCTTTCGACAAGCTTCCCTGCTGATCGTGGGGGAGTAAACAGGCTCAATACAAGCTAGGGTACAAAGCAATGGCCGTTAGACAGGCAGACGTAGTGCTGGTCGGCGGTGGCGTCATGAGCGCCACCCTCGGCATGATGCTCAGGCAGCTCGATCCGTCCCTGGACATCGTCATGGTGGAGCGTCTCGATCACGTTGCCCATGAAAGCACGGACGGATGGAACAACGCGGGTACCGGCCACGCCGGCTACTGCGAACTTAACTACACGCCGGAAACCGACGACGGCGATGTCGCCATCGAGCGGGCACTGAAGATCAACGCCCAGTTCGAGGTGTCGCTGCAGTTTTGGTCCTATCTGGTTGAGCAGGGCATGCTGCCCGAACCCAAATCCTTCATCAACCGCACCCCGCACCAGAGCTTTGTCTGGGGCGAGAAGGATGTGGCCTTCCTCAAGCGCCGGTTCGAACGCCTGAGTGCCCACCACTTGTTCCGGGACATGGAATACACCGAGAAGCCGGAAGATCTGGAAGAGTGGATGCCGCTGGTGGTGAAAAACCGCGATCCGATGCAGCGGGTGGCCGCGACCCGGATCAAGCACGGCGCCGATGTGGATTTCGGTTCCCTGACCCGGAGCATGGTGGAGTACCTGCAGAGCCAGCCTAACTTCGAGCTGATGCTGAACAGCCCGGTGCATTACATCGACCAGCGCGACAACGGCCGTTGGAAGGTGCGGGTGCGCAACCAGAAAACCGGCGAGCTGACCAAGCTGGAAGCCGGCTTTGTGTTCCTGGGCGCCGGTGGTGGCGCCCTGCCGATGCTGCAGAAATCCGGCATCGAAGAGGCCCGCGGCTACGGCGGCTTCCCGGTCAGTGGACAGTGGCTGGTGTGTCGCAAGCCGGAGATCGTGCAGCAGCATTACTCCAAGGTGTATGGCAAGGCGCCGATCGGTGCCCCGCCCATGTCGGTGCCGCACCTGGACACCCGCATCATCAATGGCGAGCCGGCGCTGCTGTTTGGCCCGTTTGCCGGCTTCACCACGCGCTTCCTGAAGCAGGGCTCGATCTTTGACCTGCTGGGCTCGGTGAAGCCCACCAATCTGCGGCCGATGCTGTCGGTGAGCAAGAACAACATGGACCTGACCCGTTACCTGATCGGCGAAGTGTTCCAGTCCCACAGCGACCGGGTGGCGTCGCTGCGCAACTTCTTCCCGGACGCCCGTGAGGACGATTGGGAACTGAAAATGGCCGGCCAGCGCGTGCAAATCATCAAGCAGGCCGAAGGTGGCGGCGGCAAGCTCGAGTTCGGTACCGAGATCGTGGCCGCGAAAGACGGCACCCTGGCGGCCCTGCTGGGCGCCTCGCCGGGTGCCTCCACCGCCGCCAACGCCATGCTCGATGTGCTCGAGCGCTGCTTCCCCGAGCAGCTGAAAACCGAAGAGTGGCAGGCGCGTCTGAAGGACTTGGTGCCGTCCTACGGGCAGTCGCTGGTAGACAACGAGGCGCTGTTGACCGAGGTGCGAGCCCGGACCCTGTCCACCCTGCAATTGGGCTGATATTTCCAAACGATCTAAAAGCCTGTAAGTACTGGGGCCGCCGGATTTTATCCCGCGGCCCCAGTTCGTTTTCAGGCCTGGTTCACGCTGCCGGTTTGCGAATTCTCTATAAAGGCCTAGGTTTTAAAGACCTACTGCACAAAAAGGAGACAGGAGATGACCGAGCAGAAGTACAACCCGGACAAGGGGTACATAGCGCTCCTGGGCTGGAGCCTGAACGCCGTTGAAGCCGCCGATAAGTTCGACCGGCGCTACGTGGTGGTCGCTCCGGACTGGGCTGAGGCCTACTGCAAGGAACACGACATTCCTTACGTGCCCTGGAATTTCGAACGGCTGAATGACCGCTCGGTGGAAATCGCCCAGACCCTGAAAGACATGGGCGTGAACGTGGCCATCCCACTGTTTGAAGAAACCGTGGAGTGGGCCGGGGCCATCAACTCGGTACTGATGGACAAGCCGAAGCTGTTCGGTCAGGCCATGCTGCTGCGGGACAAGGCGCTGATGAAACGCCGGGCCCAGTT
This sequence comes from Marinobacter sp., assembly GCA_052031745.1. Lineage (GTDB taxonomy): Bacteria > Pseudomonadota > Gammaproteobacteria > Pseudomonadales > Oleiphilaceae > Marinobacter. Next base: position 17,455 of record JBPEXK010000290.1, read on the forward strand.
GGGCGGCATCCGGGTCGGCATCTTCGAGGAGGCCCACGACAAGGGCGACGTCATTCGCTTCCTGAAACGGGTCAATCAGACCCTGCTGAAACTGGACGGCGACCCCAATGACCCCATCCACCTCAAGGCCTTCGACAAGGCCGGCTGCCTCGGGCACCGGGTCATCCGTACCCCGGATGAGGTCGACACCATCCCCGACGAAGAATTCCCGGTGCTGATGGAGTCCCACCTGGACGGTTGGGAATTTGCCGTCGAGGCCTGGATTCACAACGGCAAGATCGCGTTCCTGAACATCTCCGAGTACGTCACCCTGGGTTACTCGGTGTTCGTGCCGGCGACGCCGGACCTGGAGAAGTATCGGGATCAGATTCGCGGTGAGATTGAAAAGCTGATCAAGACCTTCGACATCGAGTTCGGGTTTGTGCACCCGGAGTACTTCGTCACCAGCGACAGCACCATGTACTTCGGTGAAGTGGCTTACCGCCCGCCCGGGTTCAAGGTGTTCGAGTTGCTGGAGCGGGCCTACGGCTTCAACGCTTATCAGGGCCTGATCCTGGCCTTCGATCCGAAGACCACGGAAGAGGAGATCAAGGCCTTCTTCCCGAAAGAAGTGGTGGACGCCAAGGGCTACGCCGGCTGCTTCGGGGTTTACCCCCGCCGTCGGGTGGTCAGCAAGCTGGAGATGCCGGAGGAGACCGAAAACCACGAGTATTTCGAGTCCCACGAGCTGACCCCGCCGCTGGAGGAAACGGTTACCAAGCGCACCGCCTTCGGCACCCACTGGGGCCTGATCTACTTCTACGGCGACGACCCCTACACCATGCGTGATCTGCTCAAACATCAGGAGGAATTGGATTTCTATGTATAATCAGGCCAACTCTGAATAACAAACGGGTTTGGTGCAGGCCCTGAGGAACGTCGCTTGAACGATAACCAACCGGGCAGTGCGGCGCCGGCGGTCAATTTCGACAAGCTGGTGCAGAGGCTGGATGAGGCCATTCAGTTACTGGAGGAGAGCCGGCCGTTCGCCAAGGCCGGCAAGCTTCCGCGCGTGTTTGACATTGCACGCAGAGTGCTGCTGCAACCGGACGGCTGCCAGGCCATCGAGGAACGTGCACAGCGCCTAGAACTGGCTGGCGTCTATCTTGGCACCGACTGGGCGGAACCCGCCATTCTCCTGCCCTCGCTGACCACTCATTCGCTGCAGAGCCAAAACGCTGACACCGTGGTGATCGAGGCGTTCAGCGAGCTGCGTTTGCTGGCGGTGGCCCGGGGCAACTACCTGCATCCGTCGGTATCGGCGGAGCAGGCCCACCATTACCTGACTCAGGTGCTGGCCATTAACCTGGGCCTGCTGTTTGGCATGACCGGTGAAGCCGAGCGTGAGCAGGGCAAACTGGCCCAGATCAGTCAGTCAGTGGTGCAGTATGTGGCCCAGCACATCGGTTACGAGCACGTGATCGACAGCCTGATTGAGGAAATCTGGCGCATTTTGCAGCAGCGCCCGATCCAGGTGTCGGACGTGCGCAAGATGATCACCCAGATTGCCATTTGCCGGGCTGATCCCGATGCCGACCTGGGTGGCGCCGGTCGCGGTGCCGACCGCCTGATTTCCAGCCTCTACGGCCCGACCCGGGCCTGCAGCGAAGACCCGGGCATTGTGGTGTACGAGCAGCGCCTGGAGTCGATGGACGCCCAGGCCTTGCAGAACGAAGCCACCGGCTTCGCCCGATCGATGCACGACACCGGCCTGGTGTCGCCTTACCACGCCAGCTTCGTGCGTTTCATCCTGGACGATCAGGACGCCCTGCTGACCGAAGCCCTGGGCCTGTCCAGCACCGGCCGTGACTGCCTGCTGTGCTACCGCGAGCTGGTCCAAACCCTGGTGCGGGAGGGCATATTCCCGGAAACGGCCCAGGGCCTGTATGGCCTGGCGTTGATGCTGGAGCGGGGCATTCTGTACCAGCCGCCGATTGCGCCGGCGCTCTGGCGCCAGGCTCGTCTGTCCCTGTGCCCGCAGGCCCGGGAGCGCCTGCAACTGGCTTACGGTTATCACCCGCAACCGGCGGCCTGGTTACTGCAGGGCGTGCTGAACATGCTCGGCCAGCCCCTTGGCGTGGGGCAGGGCAACAACCCCACTTGCCAGTCGGCGCGGGCGCTGTCCATGTGGGCCTACAACGACCCGGACTATCTGCTGCAGATGGTGGCCTGGGCCGCCCGGGACAACGAGATCATCATGCACTTCGAGGGTAAACCGGTGTCCTCGGCCCGCAGCCAGGGCGGTGTGGCCTCGGAAGTCACCCTGGATCTGGACCCGGTGTCGCTGGTGGTGGTACCGCACTTGGACCGCATCTATGCGGAAATGGGGCGCATGGTCTCAGAGCGGGAGGGCGATCCCCACCGATGGGTGAACCCCGAGTTCCACGGCTGGTCCGCCGGTCGCGGCTTTGCCATCAACGTGGATGTGGAAACCGGTAATCTGACCGACCTGGACAATTTCATCCGGCATTTCTACGCCAGCTACCACCCTTTCTACAACGGCAATCAGCCGCTGATTCATCCGCAGCCGGCGGGTATTGCCGTCACCGACAGTGCCGCTCGCTTTATCGGCTGGCACGCCATCACCCTGCTGCGGGTGGCGCTCGATCCGGAAAACCAGATGCGGGTGTATTTCTTCAACCCCAACAACGACAGCGGCCAGAACTGGGGCGACGAGGTGAAAGTGAGTACCTCTGGCTTCGGCGAACGTTTCGGCGAATCCTCACTGCCGTTCGAGCAGTTCACCTCACGCCTGTACATCTACCACTTCGACCCGCTGGAACGGGGAGAGCCTGCCGACGTCGGTGAAGACGAGCTCAAGCGGGTGGTGGACGGCGTCTACCGCAGCTGGGGCGTGGGC
>JBPEXK010000291.1:0-4008 GCA_052031745.1 Marinobacter sp.
TCTGGCGCAGGATTTTCTGGGCGTCGTCGAACAGGGTGCGCGCGGCTTCCCCACGCTTGGGGTCGTCGAAGATGCCCGGATACTTGCCGGAGATGTCCCAGGAAATGAAGAACGGCGTCCAGTCGATGTAGTCCACCAGTTCGTTCAGGTCATAGTCCTCGAACACCTTGATACCCGTAAAGGTTGGGGCTGGTGGGGTGTAGTCGTCGAAGCTGATCTCGGGCGCGCGGTCGCGGGCTTCCTTCAGCGACACCAGTTTGGTGCGATCACCCCGGTTCTTGCGGCGTTCGCGAATCTCGTCGTATTCGGTCCGCGCCGCTTCCACCAGACCTTGCTTGCCTGTTTGGCTCAGCAGTTGCGAGGCCACGTTGACGCAGCGAGACGCGTCCGACACGTACAGGGCGATGTCGTTTTTGTACTGCGGCTCGATCTTGACCGCGGTGTGAGCCTTGGAGGTGGTGGCGCCGCCGATCATCAGCGGAATCTGGAAATCCAGCCGCTGCATTTCCCGCGCGACGTGCACCATCTCATCCAGTGACGGGGTGATCAGACCGCTCAGGCCGATGATGTCGACGTTCTCTTTCTTGGCGGTCTCGAGGATCTTGTCGCAGGGCACCATCACGCCCATGTCGATCACCTCGTAGTTGTTGCACTGCAGAACCACGCCCACAATGTTCTTGCCGATGTCGTGGACGTCGCCTTTGACCGTGGCCATGAGGATTTTGCCCTTGGCCTTCTGACCCTCGGTTTTTTCCGCCTCGATGAAGGGGATCAGGTGCGCTACCGCCTGCTTCATCACCCGGGCGCTCTTAACCACCTGGGGCAGGAACATCTTGCCGTCGCCGAACAGGTCGCCGACCACGTTCATGCCATCCATCAGCGGGCCTTCAATCACCTCAATGGGGTGCTCGGCGTTCTGACGGCAGGCTTCGGTGTCGTCCACGATGTAGTTGGTGATGCCTTTGACCAGAGCATGCTCAAGGCGCTTCTCCACGGGCCATTCACGCCAGGCCAGATCTTCTTCCTGGGTTTTACCACCCTGGCCCTTGAAGCGGTCGGCGATTTCCAGCAATCGGTCCGTGGAGTCCTCGCGCCGGTTCAGCACCACGTCTTCAACCCGTTCTTTTAGCTCGGGGTCGATTTCGTCGTAGATCACCAGCTGGCCGGGGTTCACGATGCCCATGTTCATGCCGGCCTTGATGGCGTGGTACAGGAACACCGAGTGGATGGCTTCACGCACCACATCATTGCCGCGGAAGGAGAAGGACACGTTGCTGACGCCGCCGGAGATGGAGGCATGGGGCAGGTTGTCGCGGATCCAGCGGCTGGCATTGATGAAGTCCACCGCGTAGTTGTTGTGTTCCTCGATGCCGGTGGCGATGGCGAAGATGTTCGGGTCGAAGATGATGTCCGCCGGATTGAAACCTATGCCGGTCAGCACCTCGTAGGAGCGCTGGCAGATTTCGATCTTGCGCTCGTAGGTGTCGGCCTGGCCCTGTTCGTCAAAGGCCATCACCACCACGGCGGCGCCATAGCGCATGCAGTCCTTGGCCCGTTTGATGAATTCTTCCTCGCCTTCTTTCAGGCTGATGGAGTTCACCACCGCCTTGCCCTGGATGCAGCGCAAGCCGGCTTCGATCACCTCCCACTTGGAGGAGTCGATCATGATCGGTACCCGGGAGATGTCCGGCTCCGAGGCCACCAGGTTCAGGAAGGTCACCATCACTTCCTGGGACTCCAGCATGCCCTCGTCCATGTTGATATCGATGATCTGGGCGCCGTTCTCTACCTGGTCCCGGGCCACACTCAGGGCTTCCTCGTACTGCTCTTCCTTGATCAGGCGCAGGAAGCGCTTGGAGCCGGTCACGTTGGTGCGCTCGCCCACATTGATGAACAGGGTGTTCTCGTCACCGGTAAAGGGTTCCAGCCCGGACAGGCGCAGGGCCTTTTTCCGTTCCGGGATCGGGCGCGGCGGGTATTTGGCAACCGCCTTGGCAATGGCTTCGATGTGGTCCGGGCGGGAGCCGCAGCAGCCGCCAATGATGTTCAGAAAGCCGTCCCGGGCGAAGCCCTCGATGATCTCCGCCATTTCTTCCGGAGTCTGATCGTATTCGCCGAATTCGTTCGGCAGGCCCGCATTCGGGTGCGCGCTCACGTAGGTCTCGGCCTTGGTAGACAGCTCCTCCACGTACGGACGCAGGGCATCGGCACCCAGGGCGCAGTTCAGGCCCACGGAGATGGGCTTGGCGTGGGCAACAGAGTTCCAGAAGGCTTCGGTGGTCTGCCCAGACAGGGTCCGGCCGGAGGCATCGGTGATGGTGCCGGAAATCATGATCGGCAGGCTGATGCCGCTGTCCTCGAAGTACTGCTGGGTGGCGTAGATGGCCGCCTTGGCGTTCAGGGTGTCGAAAATGGTTTCGATCAGGATCAGGTCGCAGCCACCCTCGACCAGGCCTTCCACCGCTTCGTAGTAATTGTCGACCAGGGTCTGGAAGTCGACGTTGCGATAGCCCGGGTTGTTGACGTCGGGAGAAATCGACGCGGTCCGGGAGGTCGGCCCCACGGCACCGGCCACAAACCGGGGTTTGTCCGGTGTGCGGGCGGTAAACTCGTCGGCTACGTCCCGCGCCAATTTGGCAGCGGCTACGTTCAGTTCCTTGGCGATGCTCTCGAGGCCGTAATCGGCCTGGGACAGCTGTGTCGAGTTGAAGGTGTTGGTCTCGATGATGTCCGCACCCGCATCCAGGTAGTCCGCGTGGATGGTGCGCAGTAGGGCAGGCTGGGTCAGGTTCAGCAGGTCGTTGTTGCCCTGGACCTCGCGGTCGTAGTCTGCGAACCGATCGCCTCGAAACGCCTGCTCGTCCAGTTTCAGATTCTGGATCATGGTGCCCATGCCGCCATCCAGGACTACGATGCGCTGTTGCAGGGCGTCGTGGAGTTGTTGCAGGCGGCTGTTGCGATCGGTCATATCAGTACTTCCGGAAGTCGTTTGGAACGTCGAATTTGTCACAATGGCGCGGGAGCATAGCAAAAATGCGCGAGCCCGTCTTAGTACGATTCACGATTATAAAATGCTCATTTTAAAGGGCTAGCCGGAATTCGGGTACGTAGAACTCAGTAGCGCTGAAAAGACCTAGTATTTTACTTGGTCTTTCATGTTCCCGAGAACTTCCTTAAAATTAAGATTGAACTTTCAAACGGGTTTTAAAACATGGCATTGGTTACTGTGACAGATCCCGCCCGGGATTATCTTGCACAACTCATCGAGAAGCAGGACGTTGAAGGCATGGGAGTGCGTATCTTCGTAACCCAGCCGGGCACCAAGAACGCGGAGACCTGCTTGGCCTATTGCCCGCCGAACGAGGTGGTGCCGACCGATGAGCAGGTGGATCTGGAGAAGTTCACCCTCTATTTGGATCACAACTCGGTGCCGTTCCTGGAAGAGGCGTTTGTTGATTACTCCAAGGACCAGATGGGCGGCCAACTGACCATCAAGGCCCCGAACGCCAAAGTTCCCAAGGTTGACGACGACGCACCGCTGCCCGATCGGGTGAACTACGTGCTGGCGTCCGAGATCAACCCGAACCTGGCGGCTCACGGTGGTGACGTGTCGCTGGTTGAGATCGTTGACGAATCCGTTGCCGTTCTGCGTTTCGGTGGTGGCTGTCAGGGCTGCTCTGCGGTCAGTCTGACCCTGAAACAAGGCGTCGAGACCACCCTGAAGGAGCGGGTTCCGGAGATCACTGGTGTGCGCGATGTTACCGACCACACCAACACCGAAAACGCCTACTACCAGTAACGCGCCTGCCACATCCCGCCGTGCCGCCCCTGGCCGGCGGGAGCTCTTCGCCAATGTGTCTGCTTCAATTTGTGGACCACCTTCCTCGCTACCGAAGCACCGTGCTTTTTGAGGCGTTACGGCCAATGCCCGGCGGTGGTTAAAACGGCAAGATTGCAAACGTAGACTGACCCCTCGAGGGTCCACTATGCTCCAGCATTGAGAAACGG
>JBPEXK010000292.1:0-4486 GCA_052031745.1 Marinobacter sp.
GCGATAGGGCGAGACATCTCGGAAACTACTAGCCCGTCCCGGAGCCCTCACCCGATGAGCGGCGAGTTTAGCACAGGCCTGTCGTGCCGGGGGATGAACGGAACATGAAATGACCAGCGGTATTGACATTTTCGGGCTACAGCGGCATAGTTCCGCGTCATTTATTTCGACGCGCTGGTTTTGGCGCGCCCGCGATGTAACGAATCATTCAGTAACGAATATCAGATTTTCAGGAGTTTTACGGTGGCAAATTCCCCGCAAGCCAAGAAGCGCGCACGTCAGAACGAGAAGAACCGCAAGCACAACGCAAGCCTGCGTTCCATGACTCGTACCTACGTGAAGAAAGTTCAGGCCAACATCGAAGCTGGCAACTACGAAGAAGCACAAGCTGCATTCCAGAAGGCTCAGCCGATCCTGGACAGCATGGTCAACAAGGGCATCTTCGCCAAGAACAAGGTTGCTCGTCAGAAGAGCCGTCTGAGCGCCAAGATCAAGTCGCTGAAGAGCGCGTAAGCGGACTTTTCTTCAGCAATAAAAAAACCGGCCAATTGGCCGGTTTTTTTTATGCCTGCTCGCCTGACTCAGACCAGCACCAGATTGTCCCGATGAATCATCTCATCACCGGACACATAGCCCAGCACTTCCGCAATTCGATCACTGGAGCGCCCGGCAATGGCGCGAGCCTCGTCGGCGTCGTAATTCACCAACCCCCGAGCCACCTCCTTACCGGAGGCATCGACACAGGACACCATTTCGCCGCGACGGAACTGGCCAACCACCTCATTGACCCCGACCGGCAATAGACTCCGGCCACCAAGACAGACCACCTTGACCGCACCCTCGTCCAGCCTCAGCTTGCCCCGAGTCTGCAGATGACTGGCCAACCACTGCTTGCGAGCCGCCACTCGCCCCTGCTCGGGCAGCAACAAGGTGCCAATTACCTCGCCCTGACGCAGCCGGGTAATCACACCCTCGATGCGACCACCCACGATCGTGGTGAAGGCGCCCGAGCGGGCCGCCAGCCGGGCCGCTCGGACTTTGGTTAACATGCCACCGCGCCCCAGGGCACCGGCCCCGCCGCCAGCCATGGCATCCAACGCCGGGTCGCCCGCTTTGGCTTCGGTGATCAGCTTGGCATCACTGTGCTTGCGCGGATCCTTGTCCAGCAGGCCCACCTGATCGGTCAGGATAATCAACCCATCCGCCTCGATGAGGTTGGCGACCAGAGCCCCCAGGGTATCGTTGTCGCCGAACCGGATCTCGTCAGTGACCACCGTGTCATTCTCATTCACGATGGGCACCACCCCAAGGTCAAGCAAAGCACGCAGGGTGCTACGGCCGTTCAGATAGCGCTTACGGTCTGACAGGTCATCGTGGGTAAGGAGAATCTGGGCCGCGTGCAGATCGTGGCGGCGGAACTGCGCTTCCCAGGTTTGCACCAACCCCATCTGACCAACCGCAGCGGCGGCCTGGAGTTCATGCAGATGCTGGGGGCGGGCCTTCCAGCCCAGCCGACTCATGCCCTCGGCAACCGAACCGGATGAAACGATGACCACCTCTACGCCGTCATCGATCAGGCCCGCAATCTGATCAACCCAAAGGCCGAGCGAGGTGACATCCAAACCCTTACCATCGTTGGTCAACAGGGCACTGCCGATCTTGATGACCAGGCGGCGGGCCTGCCGCAGTTGGGTGCGCTCGCTCATAATCCCTGCAACTCTCGCTCTTTATTCGGGGGCGTAGACCACTTCGACGTCGTAATCATCGTCGTCGAAATCGTCGTCATCGTCGTCCTTGCGCGCCGCCCTGCGGGCCTGGCGCTCAGCCTCGATCCGGGCGCGGGCTTCCTCGTCCATCTGCCGACGGCGGGCCGCCTCGGCTTCGGCAACTTCCGGATTTTGCGCCTCTTCCTCGGCCTGTTCTTCAATCCAGCGCATGACCGCCTGGGTCAACGCTTTCGTGCCTTCACCGCTGAGCGCGGAAATCCAGAACACCGGACCCTGCCAGCCAAGCTCATCGACGATGGCCTGGCAGTGAGCGTCGCGATCTTCCTCGGCCACCATGTCGACCTTATTCAACACCAGCCAACGCTCGCGATTGGCCAGGGTTTCGCTGAACTTCTCCAGCTCGCCCTCGATGGCCCGCACCGATTCCACCGGCGAGGAACCGTCGTAGGGGGCCACATCCACCAGGTGCAGCAACAGCCGGGTTCGCACCAGGTGCTTCAGGAACCGAATGCCGAGACCGGCGCCTTCGGCCGCACCCTCAATCAAACCTGGAATGTCGGCGATCACAAAGCTCTGGTGCGCCTGCACGCTGACGACGCCAAGATTCGGCACCAAGGTGGTGAATGGATAGTCGGCCACCTTTGGCCGGGCGGCCGAGACCGAACGGATAAAGGTCGACTTGCCCGCGTTGGGCATCCCCAGCAAACCGACATCCGCCAACACCTTCAGCTCCAGCCGCAGATTCCGGAGCTCACCCTCGGAGCCCTTGGTGGTCTGCCGTGGAGCCCGGTTCACCGACGACTTGAAGCGGGTATTACCCAGGCCGTGGAAACCGCCCTGGGCCACCTTCAAACGCTGGCCCACACGGGTGAGATCCCCGAGCACTTCATGGGTGTCCATGTCCACCACGGTAGTGCCCACCGGGACCGGCAGCACCAAGTCCTCGCCCTTGGTGCCAGTGCAATTGCGACCGGCACCGGGCTCGCCATTCTGGGCCTTGTGCTTGCGCTGGAAGCGGTAGTCGATCAGCGTGTTGAGCGCGCTGTCGGCCTCCAGATACACGGAGCCACCGTCACCACCGTCGCCGCCGTCGGGACCGCCCTTGGGCACGTATTTTTCGCGCCGGAAACTGAGGCAACCGTGCCCACCTTTACCGGCTTCAACGATGATGGTGGCTTCGTCTACGAATTTCATGGATCAACCCTTTGCGCTTGGCGCATAAACTAAAAAGCCCCGCAGCCTCAAGGAAGCTTTGCGGGGCTCCTGGCGACTCTGACATCCGATGATATCAGGGCCACCGAAGGTTCTACAGAACCGGATCGCCGCTGCTTACGCAGCCGGAACGATGCTCACGAACTTACGGCTCTGCGGGCCTTTGACTTCGAACTTCACCTGACCGTCCGCTTTCGCGAACAGGGTGTGGTCCTTGCCAATGCCTACGTTGCTACCAGCGTGAAAACGGGTGCCACGCTGACGTACGATGATGCTGCCTGCAGATACTGCTTCACCGCCGTAGCGCTTCACACCAAGTCGTTTCGACTCGGAATCGCGACCGTTACGGGTACTACCTGCTGCCTTTTTATGAGCCATTACCAGCCTCCTTATCTAGGGGGTAATTCGAGAGCCTTAGCCCTTGATACCCGTGATCTTCACTTCAGTAAACCACTGACGGTGGCCCTGACGCTTCATGTGGTGCTTACGACGACGGAACTTGATGATCTGAACCTTGTCGTGACGACCGTGGCTAACCACTTCCGCAGTCACTTTGGCACCATCAACTACCGGCGCGCCGACCTGAACCTTGTCGCCGTCGGCAACCAGCAGAACGCGATCGAATTCGACACTGCCACCGGTTTCAACTTCAAGCTTTTCCAGCTTCAGGGTTTCGCCTTCTTTTACACGGTGCTGCTTACCACCGCTAACAATTACTGCGTACATTAACCTTCTCCGCGGTTGACCCATCCCTGCTCTTATCCACCTGGTTCTAAGGGAGGCACTCTGGCGACCCTATAGCAGGGAGCGCAGGTTGGGATGAGTTGGGCGCGTGATTGTACGAAAAGGTGCTACACAATACAAGCCAAGTTGACACTGTAAGCAGCAATACCTAGCATTGCCGCGACCTACCCGAATAATCAACGTTCGTTTCCTCGAAACAGCAGCAAGGGACCCACAAGCCGCATGACCGTCCAGCGCATCTACGACACCGTGGCCGACGATTTCAGCCGCGTTAATGACCTGATCATCCAGCGGCTTTCCTCAGACGTCCCCCTGGTCGAAAAGATCGCCCAGTACATTATCGAGAGCGGCGGCAAACGGCTCCGCCCGCTACTGGTGCTGCTGTCGAGCCGGGCCTCGGGTTACGATCGCGATGACCACCTAAAACTCGCGGCCGTGATCGAGTTCCTGCACACCGCCACCCTGCTGCACGACGACGTGGTCGACACCTCGGACATGCGCCGAGGCCGCAGCACCGCCAACGCCCGTTGGGGCAATGCCCCCAGCGTGCTGGTCGGGGATTTCCTCTACGCCAGGGCGTTTGAAATGATGGTGGAGCTGGAAAGCCTGCCGATCATGAACGTGCTGTCCCACGCTACGGCGGTGATTGCCGAGGGCGAAGTGATGCAGCTGATGAACGTTAAAAACCCGGACCTCACCGAAGACCAGTACATGCAGGTCATCCACAACAAGACCGCCATGCTGTTTGAGGCCGCCTCCCACACTGGCGCCCTGCTGGCCGGTGCTGCCGACAGCCAGGAACA
>JBPEXK010000293.1:0-6249 GCA_052031745.1 Marinobacter sp.
AGGCGCGAAGGCCCGCCGGAAGGCTCCGGACGACGTCACCTGGAAGGACGTGAGCCCCTTAAGGATAGACCCTGCATAGGCAAAGACAAACGCCTGCCCGGCCACCCGGATGGGCGGCCTGGAAGGGAAAAGGACAGAGCCGGCCAGGGCCGGCCGGCTCTCAATCAGAAGGGAATTATGCCGCCTGCTTGCGAGCCTTGGCCGAGCGCAGGCTGTAGACCTTGCGCTCCTTCAGGGCGTAGCGGTTCAAACCGGCCAGGTGGATCTTGCGCAGATAGACACTCCAGTCGATCTGCCGGGCATCAACCGGGAACAGCATCCGGTCCACGCCACCCATGCGCTTGGCCAGCGCCATCAGCCCGTCGTTCTGGAACACGTAATTGGGCGCCGTGTAGAAGCCGAAAATCGTCGCCAGGGAACGGGTGGTGTCCAGATTGCGCAGCGCCTTGAGGTCGCGATCGTGGCCCAGCAGTTTCAGCACCCGGCTGGCGATGCTCAGCGGAATGCGGGCACCGCCGACCACCGTATCGAACAGTCGACGATTCACCGCCATGAACGGCTTGGACGGCTGCCGATAGAACAACTGGTCGTACTCAGCGTAGCAGTCCTTGGCCTCCACCATCAGGTGATCGATGAACTCCCCCAGGGAGATGGGGTTGGAGCCGCCACTGCAGCACTGGTAAATGCGATGATCGGCCGACTCGGCCAGCGCTTCCGCCAATGACAGGATGATGGCGTTGGCAACCAGGTCCACCGGAATGACATCAATGATGCCGGAGCGTTTGCCGGGGAACAGGGTGACCTTCTCCCGGGCGTAAGCGAGGATGATGGCGTCAGCCACTTTCACACCTTCGATCCAGCCCGGCGCCGGTTCTTCCAGCGCGCTCTCTATAATAGAAGGACGTACGATGGTCAGGGAGCGGCCGGCAAGGGCTTTCATCAGCAACTGCTCACCCAGCCATTTGGTGAAGGTGTAGGTGTCGCTCCAGCCGTAGCGGTTGGCCTCCTGGATTCCCAGGTCCACCAGCTTCTTTTCCAGGACCTTGCCGGAATAACGGGCGCGGACGTCGGCGATCTTGTCCTCCAGCAGGCTGAGCAGTTCCTCAATCTCGTAGTAGCCATCGTCGTGGCGTGGCAGCGACTCCCCTGCCGGCTTGATCACCGCTTCCTCTACCTGCCCCGCGTTCATGCCGTTGACGTAGCAGGTGGAAACCTGCAACACCGCCAATTCGGTGTTCTGGCGCGCCAGCTCGGCTATGTTGTCGAGGCAGCGGGTATTGATCGCCAGCGCCTTGTCGAGTTCTTCCCGGAAGTTCACGCTCGCGGCCGAGTTGATCACCGCGTCCAGGCTTTTGGCCAGCCTGTGGAACTGCTCGGCGGGCAAACCAAACATGGGCTCGGTTACCTCACCGGTCACACAGTGGACCCGCTCTTCCACGAATGCTTCGAAGGCGTCGCCGTCGTCTTCCCGCAGACGTTCGAACACCGACGAGGTGGCGATCTCCTCAAGGAATCTTGCCCGTGCATCCGGGTGCCGTTTGTTGCCACGAACCAGCAGGTGGATGCCACCGATATCCGGTACCGTCCTAATCAGCTTTTCAAGTACAACTTTGCCCAGAAATCCGGTGGTGCCGGTGATCAGGACATGTTTGCCGCGGAGCTGCTCAAGAACTTTGGACGACGACTCTCCGGTATTCAGTTGCGGTGTTGCCATGGGAAGAACTCCTTCTCAATTACCTTTATCTACAGCCGCTCTAACAGCCTGTCGGCGGGAAATCTGTTTGTGAAGTGTGCAGAACCAGAACTCTGCATATTGCGGGCCACGATTTGCTTCGGTGGTCGATTTTTACACAACCATCATTACAGTGCGGTGACACAGAGCAAACTTACTCCACAAAAAGTGCAAATAAAATGACAAAAAAAGGGGCAGATTCTGAGCAGGTTGTCAGCGGCGATTACGGCCATTACCGGCCAGGGAACGCAGCAGCTCATCGAGGGAAATTTCCGCCGGCTGCTCCCGCAGAACGCGCACCAGGCGCTCCTGCTCACCGAAGCTGACCCGATCATAGCGGGGGTCGGCCTGACCGGCGGTCTCCTGCGCCGGCGCCGGGCGCGGCTTGGGCGCGATCTGATCGGCCAGGTGCCGGAGGTGGGTGGCCAGGTGCTGCTTGCGCTCGTCACTGAGTTTTTCCCACTCCAGGGCGCCGAGGCCGGTCTGGATAATCTCGATGGTGTCGCTGTCGGGCGTGCTCCCAAGCAGTGCAAAAAGGCGCGTGAATGCCTCATAACGCAGCATGGCGTTGTCAGGCGTCTGAACCAACGTCGCCTCCAGTTCGCTGACCGCATGCAGGCACCGCTCCCGGGGGCTGGCCGGCGTCACCGGACGCTCGGACGCCTGGCGCGATTCCGACTGCTGGCGCGACACCCGATGCCAGTAGGCGGCAATGCCGGCCTTGCGGGGCGTCAGCTGAGCCAAGCGCACGTTGAGCATGTCCGCCAGGGTATGGAACTGGCGGCAGGATGGATCCGACACCGGTAACAGGGCCACCGGCTTCTGATTCAATACCGACTGCCGCAAGGTCTCGTCGCGCCAGATGCCACCCATATAGTGCAGCGACAATCCGAGGTGGCGCTGGGCCGCGCTGTCCAGACGCTGAAACACAGACCGGGCCTGACTGGCGCCCTGGGCCATATTCACCAGCACGCTCGGCACTCGCTTATAGCCGCGGCGACGGATTACCTTGATCAGGGAAAAGGCGTCGGTGAGCGACGCTGGGTCCGGGGTCACCACGATGCAGGCCAGCTCGGCCGAGGCGATCATATGCAGGCTGGGCGCCTGCAGCCCGGCGGCGGTATCGGTAATGACGTAATCGTACTGACTTTCCAGTTGCGACAGGGCCCGCAACACCCGCAGGCTGTCCGTCGGCGACATGTCCATGCATTCCTGCACGCCGGAGGCGCCAGGCACGATGTGTAAGCCGTAATCGGTTTCCAGCAGGGTGTCCTGGAGCCGGCACTCACCGGCGATGACATTGGCCAGGGTTTTCTGGGGATAGAGCCCCACCATGATGCTGACGTTGGCCAGATCGGTATCGCCGTCGAGCAGCAGCACACGCTTGTCCTGCCGCGCCAGCGTGAGCGCCAGGTTCAAGGCCACCGAGGTCTTACCAACGCCACCTTTGCCGCCGGTAATCGCGATTGTGCGAGGCTGTTTTGGAGTACGTTGTTCTGGCTCGTTCACGGGAATAACCGGAAATCTGTGTCACTGCATGTTAGCATTCGATTCGCATAACCTGTAAAAATTTTACACATATCACAGGACAGCAAAACTCCTGTTTAAAAAAACACCAACAAGTATTTAATTACGACGGATAATTGTCTAAGCTCCAAAGCCAAAACAAGAATCAAAAAACCGTCGATAACAAACGAAACAGCCAAAAAAACAGACGCGAGTGGGGCGGGTAGGCTTCATGGATTTAGCTCCTGATCTTCAGTTACCGAGTATTCCGGAGGTTACCCTGCGGGCACTCGAAGCCTGCCAGCGAGACGAGAGCTATCGCACCATCAGCGACATTGTCAGTGTCGATACCGCCCTGGTTGCCCGCATCCTGGCCCTGGCCAATTCTGCCCTCTACCGACCCGAAAGCCCTATCCGCTCCGTCGAGCAGGCGCTCCTGCGGCTGGGTCTCAAACGCTTCCACACCCTGTTGCTGACCGCGGCCCTGCGCCAGCTGCTGTTCGAACTGGGCGGAGATGAGTGGCAACAACTGCGGGATTTCTGGCGGCATTCCCTGACCACGGCCCTGACCGCGCGGGCACTGGCTACCCTCACCCGCTACCAGGAGCCAGACGAAGCCTTCATGCTGGGCATGCTACACAACATCGGCGAGTTGATCGCGATCAAGACGCCGGCGCCCGAGGCCAAGCAGTATTACCTGGACCACCAGGCTGGCATCGCCGCCAGGCTGGTGACCGCCTGGGGACTGGGGCCGATGGCCGCCGATGCCATGCGGTACCAGCAGGCGCTGCCCAGCGAGCTCCGTGACGCCAGCCACCTGGTGAAACTGATCAGCCTGGCGACCCGGATTGCCCAGGCAGACGCGGCCGGCATTGCCGCCGCGGCCACGATCTTCGGCCTGAGTGAGGAACTGACCCGGGAAATCAGCCGCCGGATCGGCAACGAAGTGGCCAGCATGGCGTCCTCCATGGCCATCCCCCTGGACGACGACTACCAGGGCGAGAGCGCGACCCGAAAACTGAAACGCATCATCCTGCAACAGGCGATCACCGACCAGGCCCTTGGACTGGCTGATCGGCACGGAGCCGCGCACGAGACCCTGGCAGAATCCGTCCAAAGCCTGACCCTGATCACTGGCTTGCCAGCGCTGTGCTTTGGCGAGGCGGAGGATAGCCTGGTGCTGCTGTCCGGCACCGCCGGCGATACGCCACAGTTTGCCCTGTCCGCGCAGCCCGGAGGCAGCGTGCTCACCGAAGCTTACGCCACCGGCCAACCGGTGAGCCTGGGCGACCGCACGGCCACGGTGCTCGACCGCCAGCTACTCTCGCTCCTGCGCACACCGTCGCTGCTGGCGGTGCCGGTCGTGGTCGGCCAGGACCGCGCCGGGGTGTTCGCACTGGGCACCGACAAGGTCAATATTGAGACGGTGACCGAACTGGCCAGTTTATTCACCCGGCAGTTGGCAACGCATTTGCTTACAACATCTGCGTCCGCACCCGGCCCGACCGCCGAGGCCGACGAGATCCAGGGAGAGCTGGCGCGTCAGCAGTTGCGGCAGCAGGTACACGAGGTCAGCAACCCACTGACCATCATCCGGCAATACATCTACCAGTTGCGACAACGGCTGGACGACGCCGAGGTGCAACAGGAGCTGGATATCATCCGGGAGGAGCTCGACCGCGCCGGCAACCTGCTCCTGAGCATCGGCCGCGACACGCCGCCAGCGGATGACACCGGCAACGTCGAGCTGAACACCGAGCTCAAAGACCTGTCGCGTATTTTGGAAGACAGCCTGTTTCCGGACGGCCGGCATAGCCTGACCCTGCGCCTGTGTGACGGCCCGACCACCCTGGCTACCGCGGCCGCGCCCCTGCGCCAGATCGTGATCAATCTGGTGCGCAACGCCGCAGAGAGCCTGCCGGACCAGGACGGCGAGGTAGTCATACGAACGGCGGCACCGGTCTGGCAGAATCACCGGACCTGGGTAGAACTTGAAATTTCCGATACCGGCACAGGCATCCCGGAGCACATCCGGTCATCCCTGTTTTCGCCGGTGTCGACAACGAAGGGAACAGGCCACAGTGGATTGGGCCTGAGTATTGTGAAACAGCTGATGGATGACATGGAGGGCATCATCGCTTGTCGCACGGGGCACGAAGGCACCACCTTCAGAATGTTGCTGCCGGCGGCTGGCGAAGCGGACACGCAGACCGACTGACACAGAATTACGGACACAGACCGATGGCACCTGAGCACACTGACCAGCATCTCAGTAACGGGTTTACCGCACGCATTCTGGTGGTGGATGACGAACCCCGACTGCTCGATTCGCTCGCAAAGCTCCTGCGCTCCCAGGGCTACAACGTCACCGAGGCCCTCGGCGGGAAACGTGCCTGCGCCCTGGTCGATGCCCAGGCCTTCGATCTGGCACTGCTGGACCTGCGCATGCCTGAGGTGGACGGCTTTGACGTCATGACCCACCTCGCCGACGTGCAGCCGGATTGCGGCGCCATCGTGGTCAGCGGCGAAAGCTCGTTCAGCGCCGTCAGTCGGGCCCTGCGTCGCGGTGCCCTCGACTATATCCGCAAACCCTTCGACCCCGAGGAACTGCTGGCCACGGTGGCCGGCGTTGCCAACAAGCAAACCCTGATCAGGGCGCACGAGCACATTCAGTCGCGCCTGGAGAAATCCGAGGCGCTGCACCGCTACATCGTCAACAGCTCCCCCGACATTGTGTTCATGCTGGACGACGACGGCCGCTTCTGTTTCGTCAACAGTAAGGTCGAGAGCCTGCTCGGCTATCAGCCCGGCGAACTGTGCGACAAGCACTTCCGCCATATTCTCGATGACCGGGACGTGGCCCGGGGCATGTATGCGCTCAACGGCCCCAACATTTCGGCCGACAATCCTCGAACGCTGGAAGTGCGCCTGAAAACCCGTGGCAGCCGGCGAGCCACCCGGCATTTCGAGATTACCGCCTTCCCGATCGATCCACAGACCTGGCCCCACTC